>CAZNTZ010000001.1:0-87419 GCA_964576135.1 uncultured Muribaculaceae bacterium
TATAACCTTTAAAGCAGGTGGAGAAGATAAAAGACGTGAAATAACGCGTTCTTCGACACGCCGAAATTCGGACTCTCCGTAAAGGGAAAAAATATCAACAACACTGCAACCTGCGGCCGATTCGATTTCTTTATCTGAATCTACGAACGGAATATCAAGCTTTCGCGCCAACATTCGCCCGATAGAAGTTTTACCAGCTCCCATCAGTCCGACCATAACAATAGGTCGATCAAGTTCAAATCCCAATTTATCATTCATAGGAGGATTTTAAATCAAACGATACCAAAAAGCAAATGGCGCGGTAATTTCGCGCCATTTTATTTAGATAGCTTTAACAAGCATTTGCTCGCGATAAAATTTAATTTTTGGGTTCTCTATCAGATATGTTTTTGTGTTTTTTATATCTCTGTGTCTCGCAAATTTATTCATTGAATTCATTAATTCGCAATCTACACCTGTACCAAGATAATTTTTTGAAACATGTAAATCGTTAACCAAAGCAATACCTAAATCTTGAAACATTCTGGCGGTTATAAAACCAATTGGTCGACCATTTGACAAGAAAATCATCAACGGATTCCTGTTATTTGAATAAAAAATATCATATGGTTCTTGTGGCATTGCAATTTTTTTACAATGGTTTTGAACTTCTGGTGTAGTTGGCCCAAAAAATGGCGTAACACCACTTTGCATCACACTCTTGATATCCTTAAAAAAGTTACCAGATTCTGAAAATTTATACCCATGTTTATTATAAAAATCATAACAACCATGTATCATCAGATATCTTCTGTTTTCTAAAACTTTTATAAAACTTGCGCCATTTAATAAGGCAACTCGTTCAACTGATCTTAATAAATCGCTACCTATGCCTTTTTGCCGAAATCCTGGCATTACTAGTATATTAGTAACAATGGCTTGACACTTGTCAACAAATCCGTTCACAAATCCAAACATATATTTATTGGTATTATATGCCCCGAACGCGAAAGAATTATAATGTATTTTATAATTTTCACGATACAGCATTTCTGATAAATCTCTTTGGTCTTTACTATAGTAATAATCGCTACAAATTCCGTTAGCGACCTTTGCTTCTACTTCTGTAAAATCTTTCCAAACAGCCTTATTTTGTTCAAATATAGGAATTATTTCTATTTCTTGCTCTGTCATTTCATTCTCTTACTTTATACAACTCATATTGGGAATTATATCATATTTTCAATTATCAGTCAAAACAGATGAAAACAATTAAATTTATGTTATAATTTTAAAAAAAGGAAAATGTATGTCAAAACCTGTTGTATTGTGTATTCTTGATGGTGTTGGAATATCAAATGAAAAATCTCATAACGCTGTTGTACGCGCGAAAATGCCATTTTTTCACTCTTTGTTAAAAAAATATCCAAACACAAAATTAAATGCCAGTGGCGCATCTGTTGGATTACCAATTGGCACCATGGGAAATTCCGAAGTTGGTCATATAACAATTGGCGCCGGACGAATTGTTAATCAATTTCTGAGACGTTTTCAAATCGAAGCAAAAAAAATTACTGAAAATAAAAAACTTAACGATTTTATAAAATTTTTAAAAAAATCTGGCGGCACAGCAAATATAATTGGACTGTGTTCTGACGGTCGAGTGCATTCTAATCTTGAAGATGGAATGTTTATCGCAAAAATTATCAGAGATTCTGGTATACCAGTAAAATGGCATGTAATCGCTGATGGGAGAGATGTTCCACCAACTTCGGTAAAAAAATATGTATCAAAAATATTGCGTGAATTTGGCCCAGATTCAATTGCGACAATATCTGGGCGATATTATGCCATGGATCGTAATAATAACTGGGAACGTGTTCAACTTTCTTTTGATGCAATTACAAATTGTAAATCTGAATTTATATCCCGGAATGTAAATGCGGCAATAGCAGAAGCATATGCACGTGGTGAAACTGATGAATTTATTAAACCAACTTTGATTACAAATAAACAAAAACCAATCACAAGTAAAGATGGAATATTGTTTTTTAATTATCGCAGTGACAGAGCACGTCAAATATTAAAAGCACTTATGTTTCCAGAAATTCCAGAGATTAAACGACCAAATGGATATACCCAACCAAAAGCTTTGTGTTTTTCGCAATACGGAGAAGGGCTTGACGAATTTTGCCCCACCCTTTTGCCTGATGTTCCTGTAAAAAATACTTTTGGTGATGTTGCAGCAGCAGCAGGAATATCACAATTACGTATTGCTGAAACAGAAAAATATAACCACGTAACTTATTTCTTTGATTCAGAAAGAACTCTTGATTTTCCGCACGAAGAAAAAGTTTTAATACCTTCACCAAAAGTTGCAACATTTGATTTAAAACCCGAAATGTCAGCCCCAGAAATAACCGAAGCATTGTTACCGAAACTTAAAAAATTTGATGTTATTATTTTGAATTACGCAAATGGCGATATGGTTGGTCACACAGGTATAGAAAAAGCAACAATCAAGGCAATGGAAACTTTGGATGCCCAGCTTGCAAAACTTATTCCGTCAATTTTGAAATTAAATGGTACTGTGTTAATCACAGCAGATCATGGTAATGCAGAAAAAATGTGGAATACAAAAACAAATTCACCGTGGACCGCGCATACAACAAACCCTGTACCTTTGATTATAATAAGTAATGAAAAACATATTATTAAACAAAAAAATGGTGGTTTATCGGATATTGCACCAACAATGCTGAAAATACTGGGTATTAAACAACCAAAAGATATGACCGGAAAAAGTTTAATTTAAAGATTTTCGTTTCGATTTAAAAAAATCTTTCAAAAGTTTTGCCGATTCGTCGGCAAAATCTGAAGATTCTGTAATAATCGGCCGATATAGATTCTTTTGGTTTTCAAAGACCCGCGCGCCATGTAAAATTGCCCCACCCTTTGGGTCGCGCGCAGCAAAAATAATTTTTCCAATTCTGGCATATGAAATAGCCGTCGCGCACATGGCGCATGGTTCAAGCGTTATATAAATTTCAGAATTGTCCAAAAATTTTTTTCCTGTTTTTTTACAAGCATTGCGAATCGCTACTATTTCTGCGTGAAGTGTCGGATCATTATGAATCTGTATACGGTTTTCGCCACGTGCGATTATTTTACCATTTTGGACAATAACCGCCCCAACTGGTACGTCATCGTGCTTTGATGCACGAATTGCTTGGTCTATTGCAAATTTCATTGGCGTTTTCTTTATCATGAACATATAATAATTTCATGGAATCAAAATTGCAAATTATTTCCGGGGCGCGACGTGGATTGAAACTGATGCTTCCTTATGGGGCGCGTCCAACACAAAATCGTGCGCGTTTAGCGATTTGTAATATTTTACAACCAATGATTGAAAATCAAATTGTGATATGGGATGCTTTTGCAGGCAGCGGTGCTTTGGCGTTTGAGTTTCTTTCACGTGATTGGGCTGTAAAGGCAATTTTTACAGACACTTCTTCGGAATCAATTAAATCTGTTCGTTCAAATGCAATCGGTTTTGATAAAAACAAAATAATAATTGAACAATCAGATGCACTTTCGGTTGTAAATAAATTCGCCCCAGAAGTTGATATAGTCTTTGTAGACCCACCGTATACAGAAACAGAATTAGGCTTAAAATTTGTTAAGAAATTTATTTCTGTCGCAAAACCTGGTTCAATAATTGTATGGGAAATTGAATCTGATAAAGAAATTGATGTTTCAGAATTTGAAATATTAAAAGATAAAACTTATGGGCGCGCACGTTTTTTAATATTCAGAAAAAACTGATTATTTATTCATAAACTGTGTGGCAATCCCAGACAAAGATGATACCGCACCAAGCGCACCACCACCAGACTGAGTGATTGTTCCAACTTGTTCCATAACATTGCCTGTATTTGTCTTTTTACCTAAACCGGATGCCGTCTGGGTTAAAAATGCTCCCCACAGTTCGCGTTTTTTCGCGGTCAATTTTGCATCTGAACATCTTTCGGTTTTTTCTAGAATTTTTGCTGCTTGTGATGCCTCGCTCGGCAAATAATCTGATGGCCCAAATCCAATCAAATTAAAAATATCGTATGCATCAGTAACTTGTTCACCATCTGCCTCGGTACAATAAACAGCACCGTTTCTACAAGTAAAGCCTTTGCCTGGCCGGGGAAAACCTTCCCAGACTTTACCAGCATTACCATCGCCAGTGAATGTATTATAACCAGGCTTTAAACCTGCAGTATTATTAACACCGGTGCGAACATCTTCGGAATAACAATCAGAACAAGGAGCACGACCAATCAGTTTATCCCCTATAGATTTTGATGTATCTTGGCCAGTTTTAGCCCATTCTTTCATCATATTATCGATAAATCTCATATCAGGATCTGTTGGGATACAATCGCCAGTCAGCGCTTTTTGTTGTGCGTTCAAACTAGATACACCTGCAACAAAACCTATCAGACTAGGAACTAAACTGTTGGTTGTACTTTTTCCAGAATCCGAAGAATTATCAGCAACTGGTGCAGCCTTTTTAATCACAATTGCTGCATTCGCCGCACCAAAACCAAGCATGCAAAAGCAAGCCATAAATACTTTGTAAAAATTTGATTTAAATACCATTTCTCTCTGGCCTTTATTATAACATAAAATTGTGTTTACTTGCAAATCAAATAAAATATGTCTAAAATGACCGTTATGCAGACAAATCGGCGACATTTTCTTATTATGGGTGAACACAGACGACTTCAACGGTTGTGGCAATTTTTCTTTACAGGATGGGGACTTATTATGATTGCAGCACTTGCCGCTGCACCTATTTTTACGAAAAGTTTGCTTTGGACCCCAATTTCCGCGATTGATATGACTGGTATTCAAATGAACCAATTCAAGATGACCGGGGCAAGCTTTGCCGGTACGGACGATAATGGTAAGCCTTTTCATATCCAAGCAGAAACTGCAAGACAAACATATGAATCATCGGATAAAGTTTTAATGGAAAATGTTCGTGGTAATGTGGTAAGAATTGTAGACGGAAAAGATATAAATGATTTTATTACTGCAAAATCTGCTGTGTTTGAGAAATCAAAACACACGTTGACATTAACAGGTAATGTTCGCGTAGATTCCAGTAATGGTGATAAAATTTTAACGGATGAAATGGTGATAACGCTGTGATAATACAGTATTTGACCAAGGAGATTTTTAATTGAAAATCATAAACAGCATTTTGAAGATTGAACATTTATCTAAATCATATGGCAGACGTGTTGTTTTACGTGATATCTCTATGACTGTATCCCAAGGCGAATCGGTTGGTTTATTGGGGCCAAATGGTGCCGGAAAAACAACTGCTTTTTATTGCATCACTGGTCAGATAAAAGCTTCGGGGGGACGTATTTTTTTAAATTCCCAAGACATTACAAATTTGCCATTTTATAAACGTGCAGGTCTGGGTATTGGTTATTTGCCACAAGAAAATTCAATATTTCGTGGATTGTCTGTTGAGCAAAATATAATGGCTATATTAGAAATTATTGAAAAAAATCCAAGAAAGCGCGAACAAAAACTGAATGAATTATTAAAAGAATTTTCGATTGAACATTTGCGTAAAAGTCCTGCAACCGCATTATCTGGTGGTGAACGTCGTCGTGTTGAAATTGCACGTGCATTGGCAACCGATCCAAAATTTATATTACTTGATGAACCTTTTGCCGGCATTGATCCAATTGCCGTAAATGAAATCAGAACTTTGGTATCACAACTTAAAAACCGTGGTTTGGGCGTTATTATCACGGATCATAATGTTCGCGAAACACTCGGTATCACTGATCGTTCTTATGTTTTGCATGATGGAAAAATCTTAAAGCATGGTACCACACCAGAAATTATCAAAGACAAAATGGTTCGCGAAGTTTATCTGGGTGAAAATTTCACACTTTGATTTTATCTTTGTAATTTAAATATCAGAATCTGTATCCACCGCCCAATCTAATGTTATGCGATTGAATATTTCCATTTGTTTGGAAACGGTAATCCAGTCCCAACTGTCCCCCGCGAGCAGATATAATATCAATACCAGTACCAATATTAAACCACAGCGCGCCATTACCAGTGTCGTATTTAGAGAAATCAACAGCATCGATAAATTTATAGTCTATTGTTTTCTTTGCACCTAACAGGTTGTATTCAAATCCAGTTGTAATTTTTGGAAGCAATTGTAACCATGGTGTGGCGTATATTCTTTTCTGAGCAGCCAAACTGTAACCAGGCGTTAATGATATAAATCCATCTTGTTTTGCGTTCATATAATCCTGCAGATTCAATGTAAATCCAGAATTATAACCACCGCGCAGATATGCGTTTCCAACAATATATTTATTCAACAAATCATGCATTATTCCAAATTCACCAGATACAGACATAGCAGTTGTTGTGCCATCAGTATCTTTAAAGAATGTTTGGCTGCGCGATACATCAATTGAATGATTATAAAAATTCAAATTGCTGTAAAAGCTGGATTCTTGGGACAATTTTCTGATCAAGTATGCACCTAAGCTGAAACTTGTATCTTTGGCTTCGGTTCTGACAGCGCCATATTGCATAACATTTGCATAAGATAAATCAACATTCATATCAGCATTACTTGTCAATTGTGCAAAACGAGCGGTAACACCCATAATTGTGTCTTTGCTGTGTTGCCAATCCATACCCGCAGAAACAGACAAACGATTACCATTTATATCCTCTGAATCATTAAAAAAGCTTACATTTGTATCGACCCAGACTTTTTTCAAATTACGTGTACGGTTTAATAAAAATTCATCTACTAATTTATTTTCAAATTGACGATAATTCATACGTTCATCTAAATCGATTTGCATTGCAACTGCGCCTGCTTCTATTGGTTCAAACATTTTTGCAAACCGTGCCATATACAATGTTTGTTTTGAATTATCGCTGTTGTAATATTCCATACGATTATAAATTTCATTTCCTATTTGTTGAAAATCACTGCCCAAAAACGCACTTGGCATTGCTTCTATTGGGGTATTATTTACAAAACCATTTTTAATTAATACACCTTCAACCAAATTATCTAATGCCCCAGCCGAAGCATATTCATTTGCAGTATGGGTAGGTTCTTTGCCAACAATTGGTTGTATCTTAAATATTGATATTGGACCACCAAATCGTGGATCAAACACGATATAAATACTGTCGTTTAATCCGTCACCATCTACGTCTTTTACACTAAGATATGCAGGAACAGCACCAGATGCAGACAACGATTGATCAGCACGGAAAGCATCAAGATAATTAAAACATCTGCTGCCATCAAGGTTACAGAACATAACGTTCAAATTACGTGTACCAATTTGTAAATCTTGAATTTCTGTTGCTCTTAATAAATATACAGCATCACCAGAATCAACAATATTGGTCAAATACAATCCGATACTGCCATCACTTAAACCTGTACCGCCTGGTGCTGTGGCAGTATTATTAGTAATTAAATTACCAGAAACATTTACGATTGCTGTACCGCCAGATATATTTCCATTTGAAATATCTATTGTTGAATTATGTGATGAATTTGACAACCCGACCAGCAATTGGCTTGTTGAATTAAAGTAATAATCACCAGTAATATTCATCGATCCAACGCCAAGGAATTTAACCCCACCCGAAACATCGCCCATAATATTTGCATTTATAAGCCCTGATCCAGTTGCACTATAAATATATGTATCGCCTGCACTGATGATACCATTTCCTGTAATATTTAAATTATCTGTGTGCAATTCCAGTGTTCCACCTGTTTGATATATTCCACCAGAACCAATATTGATTGTTGGTGATCTGAGCACTAAATCACCACCAGAATTTAAAATTTGATATACGCTGATGCCTGTATTTGCACTTACTAAACCTGTGCCCGATTCGTTTGTCAGACGGTTCCCAATGTTGATTTGGTTAGCATTCATAAACAAATCACAATTTGTACCGTTTGTGCAAAGCGCACCCAAAGCACTGTTACCAGTATTCCAAACAATATCACTAATATTTATTGTCCCAGTATTGAGTGCGGATGAAACAAACAAATTTCCATTATTCAAAATCGAATATATATTTAATGAATTTGTACCTGAAAATATAATATCTCCGAAATTAACAATATTTCTTACACTGAGTGTTGTACTTGAAGATATATTTGATACAGCCCCGACCGCCCCAGCAGTTGCGGTCGAACCATCCAATGTTCCATTTAATAAATCATTACTTAGAACTATGTTGCCACTCGAAGCAAATGTCATACTGTTACCAACGTTTATAACGTCACTTGTCGCGGTAATACTTGTCGCAGTAATTGACATATCTGAATTTACATTATCAATTGCGGCCCCAACATTACTTCCGTTATAAATATTTGTAAATGAAACACCACCATTTAGAACATTTAATGTATAACTCGCTAAGTGGCTTCCTATATCTCCGGAAACACCTGTTAAGGTTCCAGTTTCTAAATAAAAATTATTACTATTTGTCGCAGAACCAATATCTATACCACCAACCAAAGTTGTTGCACCCGAAACATAACCTGTGAAATTACCATCAAGATACAAACCAGCGGCAGTTAAACTTGCCACTTTGGCAGAACTTGGGCCACCTATTTGTAAAGAATTACCAGTTTCAATACTTATACCCCCAGTAATGTTTCTTGCACCAGATGCGGCCAAAGTAGCAGAACTTGCAAAATAAACATCTCCGTCTGTTCCAACATCTGTATGTCCAATAAATAAATCGCCAGCAGCACTAAGTCCACCTGCACCGAACCCAAAGTTAGCGCCATTACCAAAAACGATTCGGCCACCAGAATTAGATGTCACACCGGCTGATGAGAAATTTTGACCGATACCAGGGTTGATAGTAATTGCATTATCACTGTTTGTAACAGTTCCACCAACAGTAATGCCAGCGCCGCCCGTCAAAGTAATTCCACCATTACCAGAATTTGAAACATTACCCAGGATATTTATTTCGTTTGTTGCAGTAAGAGTTGTCGGCACAGGATCTGGGTCACCAATCCCGGTTGGAAAATCATATGTAACGCTTAAATTATTTACGCGTATAAAATTACTTGAATTTATAACTGCTTGACCAGATGAAATTGTAATATCGCCAATTGTTACACCCGTTGCACCGGTAACAGAAAGCATTTCTGCAGAATCAACCAATGATATATTTGATGTTTCAATACTGTTTGTCGAAGCATTCAAAACAATATCACCCAGATGCGAAGTTATTGGGTTACGAACATATATATTACCACCTGTTGCAGACAGACTTACCGATCCGCCAAAATTTTCAATTGTACCAATAACATCAATATCGCCAGCAGTCGAAGTTAAATTTACTTCGAAAAGACTTTTAAAAGTATTATTGCTGACAGTCAAACCATCTGAAGTATTATTCCAGATATAATCAGTACTGATTCCAGTGTTAGACTGGCTGTAAACAGGCGAAGTTGGCGGTTCTGCAACATCAACATTTACTATCCCAGCAGCGCGCGCAGCGCCACATAAAGGCAAAACTGTAACCAAAATTGGTAAAATCTTTTTAAACATCTTTTCCCTGCAATCGCTGAATTATATCATAAAATTAGGTTGACTCCAAAGAGTAAAATTTGTTATCCCTATACATCGAAGAAACTAAGGAAGAAAAATGTTTAATATAACAAAAGTACATGCGCGGCAAATAATGGACAGCCGCGGAAATCCAACAATTGAATGCGATATTATGTTATCTGGCGGCGCTTTTGGCCGTGCAGCGGTACCAAGTGGCGCAAGCACAGGTAGCCACGAAGCGCTTGAATTGCGCGATGGTGGCAAAGATTATATGGGCAAAGGTGTTTTAACAGCGGTAAAAAACGTAAATGAAATTATTGCACCTGTCGTTATTGGTATGGATGCAAGCAAACAATTTGAAATTGATGAAAAAATGATTGAGATTGACGGCACCCCAAACAAAGCAAAGCTTGGTGCAAATGCGATTTTGGCTGTTTCAATGGCTGTTGCACATGCTGCTGCAAAACAATCTGGCAAACCACTTTATAAATATATAGAAACAAAAAATGGATTGTCTTTACCACGTCCAATGATGAATATCATCAATGGTGGTGCACATGCAGATAACGGACTTGATGCACAGGAATTTATGATTATTCCACTGACAAATTCGGCGACAAAATCCGTAAAGATGGGCAGCGAAGTTTTTCATAATCTGAAATCAATTTTGAAACAAGCCGGTCATTCAACCAATGTTGGTGACGAAGGTGGTTTTGCGCCAAACTTAAACACAACCCGCGAAGCACTTGATACAATTATGTCTGCTATTGCCAAAGCTGGTTATGTTGCAGGAACAGATATCGCAATTGGAATGGATGTCGCAAGTTCTGAATTTTATCGTAACGGAATTTACGAATTCGAAGGCAAAAAATTATCATCTGATGAAATGGTTGCTTTCTATGAAAAACTTATTTTGGATTATCCGATTATTTCAATCGAAGACGGACTGGCCGAAGATGATTGGGATGGATGGAAAAAATTAACATCATCAATTGGTGAAAAATGCCAATTAGTTGGCGATGATTTATTCGTAACAAATCCGACGAGATTGAAACGTGGAATTGACGCCGGAATTGCAAATGCGATTTTAATCAAAGTAAATCAAATTGGTTCTTTGACAGAAACTTTTGCAGCGATTAAAATGGCACAAGATGCAAAATATGGTGTTATCATATCGCACCGCAGTGGCGAAACCGAAGACACAACAATTGCCGATTTATCAGTTGCAACTGCTGCGGGTCAGATTAAAACAGGTTCAATGTCACGAACAGATCGTATGGCAAAATATAACCAATTGATCAGAATTGAAGAGGAAATCGCATAAATAAATGCTTACACTCGATTTATTATTTTTGATTGTAAAATACGTATTTGCAATCGCGATTTTTATCGTATTGCTTGGCGCGCCGGCTTGGCTTGCGCGCCAAAATAAGAAAGATAAATTACAAATGGGAATCGTACGTGTTTCCAGTTGGTTATTCGGATGGACAGGTGTCGGTTGGATTTATGCACTGTATCTGGCTGTACGAAAATAATCAAAAATCCCCTTGCAATTACATTGTTTTTACGCTTTAATTCCCGTAAGATTAGAAAAAATAAAGAAAGGATGACTCATGGCAGGCAGTATAAATAAAGTTATACTTGTTGGAAATTTGGGTGGTGACCCACAAGTTCGTCAAATGCAAAACGGACAAAAAGTTGTCAGTTTTTCTCTTGCTACATCTGAATCATGGAAAGATAAATCTACTGGGGAAAGAAAAGAACAAACTGAATGGCACCGCGTTGTAATTTTTCAACCAAACCTGGTCGAAGTTGCTGAACGTATGTTACAAAAAGGATCCAAAGTTTATATCGAGGGTCAATTGCGTACACGTAAATGGCAAAACCAACAAGGTCTTGAAGTTTACACAACCGAAGTTATATTAAATGGCTTCACTGCTATCATGGTAATACTCAGTGGTTCAAAAACATCTGATGGAATGGGCGGCGATTATTCATCTGCATCACATGCAAGCCAACCACCACGTGAAGAAATAAATGTTGCACAAATCGGTGATGATATACCGTTTTAACAAATAAAAAATGCGGCGTTTGCCGCATTTTTTATTACACACTTGTTTTTATTGTCCGAGTCCAGCGGGTGTAAACCGACCAATATTATTAAACAATTCTTGCAAAGCATTTAATTCTATCGCTGCTGGTATTTGTGTTTCGTCATCTGAAATTTTTATATCTGGCAACTGATCATCTTTTAATATCTTGCTGTTCGTAATTTTTCCAGAATTATCTGACCAAACTAATAATGCTTTCTTATTATCATAAGTCACAGGAAACGGACCGTGATAATTTTCATCAGCACCGTAATAAATCCAGACTGGATCACCAAAAACAGTTTTTGCCTGGGGTGATCCAAAATTTTCTGTTAAATCTTGTGTGGTTTTAACAGATGCGACTTGGGTTTCCAAATCATCTGGAAAAATAAAACCGCGATGTTTCGTTTGAAAAGTACAAGCAGACAAAACTATCAAAGAACAAAATCCAAAAGTAATTTTATACATTGAACTTTTAAACAAATAAACTTTCAAAGATTTTGTCTTTGATATTTGATTTTTCATCTAGCTATCCTTTTTCTGCATAGCAAAGTTTGCGATATGCTGTTTCAATTCACGACGATACACGTTATCATTTTTAGCAAGTTCTACCAATTTATCAAAATTAGGGTTTGCTGCTTTGGCTGCACTGAAACGCGATTCGGTTTTTAAGAAATCTTCTAAATCCACAGATGCTGGACCAGAATCCATAGTAAGTGGATTTTTACCCTGCTCTATTAAATTTGGATTAAACCGATAAAGTGGCCATGCCCCTGTTCCAACCAATTGATGTTGATGTTCAACACCTTTGTTCAAAGCATAACCATGTGCAATGCACGGACTGTACGCAAGAATTATTGACGGTCCATTAAATGCTTCTGCTTCGCGGAATGCTTTAATAGCCTGGGCTTGGTTTGAACCCAATGCAATTTGTGCGACATATGCACCAGACATCATTGCAATCATTCCTAAATCTTTCTTGGCCATTTCTTTTCCGCCGACAGCAAATTTCATTGATGCACCAAATGGTGTTGCCTTGGACTGTTGGCCACCAGTATTTGAATAACCTTCGGTATCAAGTACAAGTATATTCACATTTTGTCCGCTGTGCAAAATATGATCCAAACCACCATATCCAATATCATATGCCCAACCGTCACCACCAATAATCCAAACAGATTTATCAACAATTGCATCGGCAAGCGATTCGGCAATTCGTGCGCGTGGGTTTTTAATCTTTGCCAATTTTTCACGAATCATTTTTTCGTTTTCACGTTGTTTTTCAATATCTTTCTCGGCAAGAATTTTTTCAATAATCTTATCGTCTTCGTCATCAAACACTTCAAATAACAAAGATTTTAATGCTGCACCGCGTTGATTCAATGCCATACGCATTCCTAAACCATATTCAGCATTATCTTCGAATAATGAATTTGACCACGCTGGCCCACGACCATTCGCATCTTTGGTCCATGGTGTAGTTGGCAGATTTCCACTGTAAATTGACGAACATCCGGTTGCATTTGCAACAACCATACGATCACCAAATAAATGTGCCAACATTTTTATATAAGGTGTTTCACCACATCCTGCGCATGCACCTGGGAATTCAAAATAATGTGGCGTTAATTCTAAATGCTTTGGCAAATTCAGGTTTAATTTTTCACGTGGAAATTCTGGCAAATTTGTAGCTTCGTCAAATGCCTTTTGTTGATTTTCAGTGTCGTTAAGTGGCACCATAGAAAGCGCGTTAACAGGACAATTTTTAGCACAAACTTCGCAACCAGTACAATCAGCCGGCGAAATATTTAGTGTGAATTCCAAATCCGAACCAAGTTCTGGCGTTTTATAATCAACAAATTTTACAGATTCATAATCACCAATTTTGGATTTTTCCAATACGTTTTGGCGAATCGCTGCATGTGGGCACAGCATTGAACATTTTCCACATTGGATACATTTATCTAAATCAACTGTCGCAACACTGTCTGATATTGCGCGTTTTTCGTATTTAGATGTTCCAACTGGATACTGACCACCACCAAACATACCGTCAACTTTGAATGTGGATACAGGCAAAGAATCTCCGCGCATTCCGGCCATTTCGCCCAATGTTCCTGCGATTTCAACTGGTGTATTCACAGTCATTGCAGGTATAAAGTCTGGTGCAAAATTTGATGGACTGGATGGTAATTTATATTCTGTTAAAAATTCGCCAGCGCGATCAACCGCGGCCCAGTTAGCAGATACAACTTCGGCACCCTTCTTTTTATAAGTTTTTTCAATCGCAGCTTTGGCCGAATCAGCGGCCTTAGTCGGATCAATTATTTGTGTAATATTAAAGAAATTCAACAAAATGAATGTATTAATTCTGTTGCCCAAACCAAGTTCGGTCGCGCCACGATTCGCATCAAGGAAATAAACGTGCGCGTGGTTTCTGATTAATAATTCTTGAACTTCGTGCGGCAGATTTGCAAAAGCAATTTCAGGTTTCATTCCTGTATTAAACATCACAGAACCACCTGGTTTTAATGCTTTGAAAATATCAAATCTTTGTGCAATTACAAAATTTGAAATTCCGATAAAATCAGCTGACTCTACCAGATATTGTGATTTGATTGGTTTTTCACCAAAACGTAAATGTGAAACGGTAAGTCCACCAGATTTTTTGGAATCATACACAGCATAGCTTTGTGGATAAAGATCAGAATTTTCACCAACTATCTTAACAATATTTTTTACCGCACCAACTGTTCCATCGGAACCAATGCCGTAAAGCAGAGCTGTTTTTACATCTTTGTCTTCAACTGTAAAAAATTCGTCGGTTGGCAAAGAATTGTTTGTTAAATCATCGACAATTCCGACAACAAAATTATGTTTTGGTTTACCAGAAATCAGCATTTCATAGATTGCTTTGACATCACGTGGCTTGAATTCTTTTGAACCCAAACCATAACGTCCACCAACAATATCTATGTCTAAACGTGCTGCATGTATAGTTGAAACAATATCTTGGTACAGAGGTTCACCAGTAGCCCCAGATTCTTTGGTTCGGTCAAGCACAGCGATTCGTTTTACTGTTTTTGGCAAAGCCTCGATAAATGCATCTGTTGGAAATGGACGATATAAATGTACGGCAATCAATCCAGTCTTTGATGGTAAATATGGTAATGTTTCGGTAATTGTATCAATCGCACTTCCCATTGCGACCACAACATTTTCAGCCTTTGGGTCACCAATGTATTCGACCAATTTATATTCACGACCTGTCAATTTCGAGAATTTTTCCATCGTTTCCGCAACAATTTTTGGAATTTCATTGTAAAGTGGATTTGCTGCTTCGCGGCCTTGGAAATAAACGTCTGGGTTTTGCGCTGTTCCACGAATTGTTGGATTATTCGGACTCATCCCACGAGCGCGGTTTTCTAGGACTAATTCATCGGTAACTAATTCATGAAGAACTTCGTTTGGAATTCTTGTAATTCTGGATTCTTCGTGACTGGTGCGGAATCCATCAAAGAAATGCATGAATGGAACGCGTGCACGTAATGTTGATGCATGTGCAATAGCGGCCAAGTCATGTGCTGCTTGAACATTATTAGATGACAACATTGCAAATCCAGTCTGGCGGGCAGACATAACGTCACTGTGATCACCAAATATAGAAAGAGCGTGTGTAGCAAGAGCGCGCGCGGCGACATGCATAACAAAAGGTGTATGTTCGCCCGCAATTTTATACATATTTGGAATCATAAGTAATAAACCTTGCGACGCAGTAAATGTTGTCGCCAAAGATCCCATTTGCAAAGCACCGTGCAATGCGCCTGCTGCTCCACCTTCGGATTCCATTTCGATTACAGATGGTTGAACACCCCAAATATTCTTTTTATGCTGAAAAGCCCATTCATCAGCCAATTCACCCATTGTGCTTGATGGAGTAATTGGAAAAATCGCCATGAATTCGCTCAGTCTGTATGCGACATCGGCTGCAGCCCAGTTACCATCTGTTATTAAATGCTCGGGTTTACTTTTACTTTGTTCTTGTTCTTTTTTCATGTTTTATTCTTTTTGTTTGTTTTTAAGTCGACAAAACCTGACACAGTTGTTGCCAACTTTGAATTGTTTTTTTTGGTGCGTAACCCACTAATTATAACCCACCAAAAGGTTAAAAACAAGAAAAGAGATAATTTATTGACAAAACAGTAATATACGACAAGTTTTATACCGCTATATTTTATAAAACATAGCGGTATAATTTATATTATTTTTTCGATTGTTTTTTATTTTCACTGTTCGCGGTAAGTTTCAACTTTGCCAGCGCATGAACCATATCTTCGGCCCGTTGTAACTGATAGTCACGTTTGTCTTTTTCAGCATCAGACAGTTTTGAAAAATCTTCTTCTTCTGACGAAGCAGAATCTTTATCTTTCTTTTTAGAATCATCAGTTTTGTCATTTTTAAGCGCATTTATCAACGTTGCTTCGCTGAAAATGTCTTTTTTCTTTTCCAAAACTTCGACTTTTGACTGTAAAACCTCTATATCTGGGGTGATACCTTCGCCCTGAATCGATTTACCAGACGGTGTATAATAACGCGCAACCGTTATATGCAAAGCGGTCCCATCTTCGAGAACTTTTTGTTGTTGTACACTGCCTTTGCCGAATGTTTGGCTTCCCATAATCAAACCACGATGATTATCTTGGATTGCACCTGCTATGATTTCCGAAGCAGACGCACTGCCGTGATTCACAAGAACAACTATTGGTTTTCCATTAGCCAAATCGCCCTTGGTTGCATTACTGCGTTCAATATCTTTTTTATCACGACCACGTGTAGAAACAATTTCACCACTGTCCAAAAATACGTCTGCGACATCAATTGCAGCGGTCAGATACCCACCAGGGTTATTTCTTACATCCAATATGTATCCTGAGACTTTCTTTCTTTCTAATTTTTTGACTGCTTCTTTTAATTCTTTACTTGTCGTTGCCCCGAAATCAGATATACGAATATACCCAATATCTTTGCTATCTGATTTTATGTCTGATTTTACAGATTTGACTTTGATTATATCGCGACGAAGTGTAATTGTTTTTGTATCACCACTTTCTCGGATAATGGTTAATTTAACTTTGGTTCCTGGACGACCTTTCATTTTCTTTACAGCTTCTGTTAAACTTAAATCAAAAACCTGTTCCCCATCAATATGTGTTATATAATCACCCGGTTTTATTCCTGCACGCGCCGCAGGGGTATCGTCAATTGGTGAAATAACACGAATCGCACCTTTATCCGAAGTTATTTGAATTCCCAGACCACCGAATTCACCGCCGGCTTTGTCTGCAAAATCTTTCATTTCGTCTTTGTTCAAATAAGCAGAATGTGGGTCAAGAGATGTCAACATACCATTCATTGCCGCTTCAAGAACTTTCTTCTCATCAACTTCTTCGACATAGTTTTCACGTGCGGCTTCAAACACCAAAGCGAATTTCTTTAATTCTTGATAAATTTGTTCATCTGTTAAATGTTTTATTTGTTCTTTCTTAGGTTCTGATGCATTTACCGAAAAACTGACAACAAAAAGTAAAGAAAAAATCACTAATATTTTTTTCATAAAAAATCCCCCATTTATTACACGGAAATGCTAATAAAAAACTTTCACCCATTCAAGACATAATATTTAAATATATTAAAGATAATATTGACAAATAATATATTTGGTATAATAATTATAAACATGACAAAGATTAACTGCAATAAACAAGCAATTGAAGACAATAAAAATATCATTACAAATATGATAAGCGGTGACAATATTGCAAAATGTTTATATATTTCTTTTGTAAAGCAATTATTCCAAACAGAAAGCAGAACATTGTTTCCAAAAAACATGAATTCACATGAAATTACTTTCAAATTAGATTACACAAATATTCAAAATCAAATTACTGCTTTTAATTATATCCTTACAAACAAAAATACGCCTATTGATCATTTTGAAGTAAGACATATCCACAGAATTATCTGTAAAGATACACATATCCCAGGTGGTGAAACCCGACGCAGCGAAGCCAGAATGCAAGGATTACTTAACTTGAACCCGCCTTCTCCGACAAAAATAGATCAATTACTTGATAATTTGTGTTTTCATTTGAATAACGATAAAGATGCGCCTGTTTTTGAAAAAGCGTTTTCTATGCACTATAACATCATAGAGATGCAACCTTTTAATGATTTTAATAAAAGAACCGCCAGATTAATAATGAATTGGATTCTGATTCATAACGATTATACACCGATTATATTTAATCATACTTCTGACAAGAAAGATTATATTGATGCGATTGCTTCGAAAAAATATGATAAAAATTTTTATCGCGATTTTATGATATGTTCTATGATACGTTCCCAACAAGATATTATCAAAGTTATTTCCAGATAAATATTATGGTTCATTAAACATTCTTGCTGGATCTACGGCGCTGCTGCCGCGACGAAGTTCCATGTACATTTCGCTGCGTTCATCTGGCATACGCCCAACTGGTTCACCCGCTAGAACATCTTGACCGATCATAACATCTGTGGATGCAAGACCAGTTAAAACTGAATAATAACCATTTTTATGTGATAAAATTAAAACTCTTCTGTGTCCGCGGAAATTATCCGAGAATTCAACCTTACCGTCAGCGGGCGCAATAACAAGCGCATCAGAACGAGTCGAGATTTTCCAACCGTCACATACAAGACCCAAATCTGACTTTTCCCCATAACCTAAAACTAAACGTCCTGAAACAGGTGGATGCAATTTCCGACCAGAATATTCGCGACCAGTCGTTGTACGCCCCCTGGAAACATCTCTGGCCAATTCGGACAAATTTTTTGCCTTATCTGAAAGATCTTTCATCTTTCGTTGTAATTCGTATTGCTGGCTGCGAAGGCTTTCATTCTGAGCAGATCTTTTTCTTACTAATTTATCAAGATATGCACGATCATCTGCATACTTTTTTGCAGTTTTATCAAGTTTTTCTTGTCTTGCGGCGCGTTGTTCTCTGATTTCGGCAAGTTCTTTTTCTTGTTGTTCTGCAATCTTCATTTCTGCATCAAATTGATCCGAAACACCTGTCAAAAGTGCCGAAGTTAAAACATATTCACGTGCCGCACCTGTATCGAAAGACTGATTTTCAGATATAGCTATTAAACCGGCTGCTGATGCGGCCAAACGCCCCCTGTTTTCACCAATTTCCGAAAGTAGTTTTTCACGGCGTTGGTCTAATTCTGCAATAGAATTTTTAAGTGTACCCCGCTCTTCTTCAAGATTATTTAATTTATTCGCTGCAACGACCAGATCTTTACGAGTCTTTTCCAAAGCTGCATCTGATTTTTTAACCTTGGATTCTATCAGTGCATTTTGCGCAGTTGCTTCTTTTAATTGAGATTTAACCTGTGCCAAATCACTTGCCGCAAACGCGGTCATCGCACAGGGAATAAGGCACAAAGAAAAGATTATTTTTTTCATATAGTTATTTCAGATTCCTAATTTGCATTCTAACACAATTTTTGATAGAATTACAAATATGAAAGCCCGTTTTTTAATTTATTTTATATTTACTATGTGCCTGTTGCCTTATGCAGTATCTGCCGCCGATGATAAGCTTGTATCATGCGGTGCTGGATATATCCTAGAGAAAGGCGATCAAATATCAGGTATCGACTCTTATGAATGCAAAAAACTTTGGTGCATGGATTTGGAAAATGGAAAAATTATGGGCACTGGGGATAAGGCTTCATCTGGGTATGTCGCAACAAAAAATCCCGTCATTTTGGAATCGATAGATGGTAAAAAAATCGAGTGTTTCGGCACCAGAAAATGGTGCAGTGGTCAAACAACTGGGGAATTTAATATTGAATACGGCGCTTATACAAAAAAAGGCGATGACTCTAATGCTTATGTTTCACAGCAAAAAGGCGACTGTTTTGTTTGGAGTGTTGAAAAGCCAGTTTGTAACTCTGGGGAATCAGTCGTAATGACAGATGGTAAGTGGGTTTGTGCAAAAGTATCTTTGGATAATGAATCCATTCGAAAATCTTCGGTTCGCCGTATAGGTACAATCAAAAAAATGTAAGCAATTTTTTTAGCGTTTATCTTTTTTTATGATATAATAAGTAGCGAGAGAATGGCAGACAAAAGGGTTTACGAGTATGCCGGCAAAAAAATTAGACTTTAAAAACGGTCAGTATGTTGTTTATCCAACCCAAGGTGTTGGCAAGTTGTTGCGCGTCGAAGATCAATCCGTCGGCGGCCAAAAAATGCAAATGCTGGTTATTGAATTTGACCGAAATCACATGGTTTTACGAGTTCCATTAGAACGTGCCGAAATTTCAGGATTGCGACCATTAGTATCACAAAAGAAAATGAATGACGCAATCGAGAGTGCCAAAGGCAAAGCCGGCGCAAAGCGAATGATTTGGTCACGTCGCAAAGCTATTTATGAAGAAAACATAAATTCTGGCGACCCAATGAAGTTGGCAGAAGTTGTCCGTGATTTGCAACGCAGATCCATGGCGGACGCAATGAATTTTTCCGGACGTCAGTTATATTTTCGCGCTTTGGAACGTATGGCCCAAGAATATGCTGCATTACATAAACTTGATCTGGACGAAGCATCCGATAAAATTGAAGAAATTCTGGGCATCCCAAAAGATATAGATTTTGGTGCTGAACCCGAAGAAGAAGAGATTGAGCCAGAAGAGGAAGAAGAAAAATAATAAGCGCCCAAATGGGCGCTTTGTTTTATTTTGTAACAACTTTCAAAAACGTTTTCTTACCTTTTTGAATCATTATCGATTCTGCTGGCTGAACAATAAAATCTTTATCAGTGATTTTAATTCCGTCAATGGTTAATCCACCTTGTTCCAGTGTTCTGCGTGCTTCGGACTTACTTGGAAATAAATCAGCCTGGACCAGAAAATCCAAAACATTTACAGGCTCTGGCATTGCCATTTTCTTTGTTGGCACCGCGGCACCATCACCATCGCCACCAAATAATGCAGCCGCTGCTGATTCTGCATTTTTCGCAGCTTCATATCCATGAGCAATCTTTGTTGCAGCAAATGCAAGCCTTGCCTTGACCGCATTTAATTCGCTGCCTTGAACCGCAGATAATTCTGCAATTTCATCTAGCGGAATTTCGGTAAATATTTTCAAAAATTTTTCAACTAATTCATCAGGAATATTACGAAAGTATTGATAATATTCATATGGACTGGTCTTTTCTTCGTTCACCCATACAGCATTACCAGCAGATTTTCCGATTTTTCTGCCGGCGCTATCGGTAATTAACGGGCATGATAAAACAAAGGCTTCTTGTTGTCTTTTACGACGAATCAAAGACAAACCTGCGACAGAATTACCCCATTGGTCTGCACCACAAAGTTGTAATCTACATCCATATTCGTCAAGTAAATGCAGATAATCTACCGCTTGCAAAGGCATGTAATTAAATTCCAAAAACGACATATCATGTTCAAGCCGCTTTTTTACACTTTCCATAGAAAGCATATGCGGAATTGTAAAACTTGTTCCAAATTCACGCAGAAAATCTATGTGACTATATTTTTTATGCCAATCATAATTATCAACCATAATTGCATCTGTTGAATCATCACCAAATTTTATGAATTTTTCATAAGAGTGACGCAAACCAGCAGAATTTTTTGCGATTGCAGCGTCATCCAACATTGGTCTGTCAGAATTTCTGTCTGATGGATCACCAATTCTACCCGTAGCACCACCAATCAATAAAATAGGTTTATTACCAAATTTTTGAAACCATCGCATTATCATAACTGGAACCAAATGACCGACATGCAAAGAATCGGCTGTTGGATCCGCACCTAAATAAGCCACTAACTTTCCTGATTTTAATGCTGCAGTTAAACCTTCAATGTCAGAGCATTGATTTATAAATCCACGTGCTTGCATTTCGTTCAAAAAATCTTTTGCCATTTATTTAATCCTTTGCTGTCATAATACAAAAAACACCAATTTTTTGCAATTTATAATTTCACTTTTATCCTGGCGTATTTTTATACAATTAATAAATAAAAATCCCGCAATCTTGGCGGGATTTTTATCTTTGAAATATTGAAAATTATTTCAACATTTTTGCAACTTCATCTGCCAGATTATCTTCTGCTTTTTCAATTCCTTCGCCCAGTAAATAATAAGCAAACCCAGCCATTTGTCCGCCAGCTTCTGTCAACACCTGTTTCACAGTTTTGCTTGGATCCATTACGAAAGGTTGTTCTTCGAGAACTGATTCTGCATAATATTTCTGAATACGACCGGCAACCATTTTTTCTACAACTGCTTCTGGTTTACCTGCGGTTGCACCTGATTCCACAAATATTTTCTTTTCGCGTTCAACAGATAATGGATTAACATCTGCAATTGTCATAAATTCTGGTTTGCTGGCTGCGATATGCATTGCAACTTTATGTCCAATATCAGACAATTTTTCTGCGTCACCATTGATTGCAACAACAACACCAATTTGTCCCATACCAGCGCGAATCGGGTTATGAACATAAGTGTAAATATTATCGCCAGAAACTTTTGCAATACGGCGCAAATTCATATTTTCACCGATTGTTGCAATTGCATTTGCCACATCATCTTTAACTGAATCAAATACCGCTTGATATTCACCTTTGGCTTTGATTGCTTCATCAGCAATTTTTTCCACCAATGCTTGGAATTTATCATTTTTCGCAACGAAATCAGTTTCTGCATTAACTTCGATAACACAACCAAACCCATCGCATTTAATAGCAGCAACCAATCCAGATGCTGCGACGCGGTCAGCTTTCTTTGCTGCTTTGACAATACCTTTTTGACGCAACCAATCTGCGGCTGCTTCGATATCACCGTTATTTTCAGTTAACGCATTTTTGCAGTCCATCATACCTGCAGATGTTTTTTCACGTAATTCTTGAATCAAGCTTGCTGTAATCTGTGCCATTATTTTCTCCTTAAAATTATTCGCCTTTTTCCACTTTCTCTGCAATCTTTTCTTTGCGTACCGCGACTGCTTCTGATGCTTTGGATTTCTTTTTCAGTTCGGCTTCGGCCGCTTCGTCTTCGATTGCATCTGCATCAATTTTCATATCGCTTGATACTTTCTTTGACCCTGCACCACCAAGACGTTTTTCAATTCCGGACAATATTGAATCAACGAATAAATCACAATACAATTGGATTGCACGGCTTGCGTCATCGTTACCTGGGATAATATAATCTATGCCTGATGGATTTGCGTTTGTATCACAAATTGCAATTGTTGGTATTGATAAATTCTTTGCTTCTAATACTGCATTCATTTCGCGTGGAACGTCAATAATTACAACTGCTTGTGGTGTACCATGCATATCAATAATACCACCAAAAATATCACGTAATTTTTCAACTTCTTTGGTCATGACACCAACTTCTTTCTTTGTCAAACCCAGTTTTTCTGCGTTTGCAATATCTGCTTCCATTTTTTTCAAACGACGAATCGATTGTGAAACAGTTGACCAGTTTGTCATCATTCCACCCAACCAACGATTGTTCACATAAAATTGACCGCAACGTTCTGCGGCATCTTTGATGATATCTTTGGCTTGATGTTTAGTTGCGATGAATAAAATTTTTCCCCCCGCAGCAGCAATTGTTTCCAAAGCTGTCATTGCACGATAAAGCAGCGGTGCAGTTTTGTTCAAATTAATAATATGGATTTTATCTTTGACCCCATAAACATATGGTGTCATTTGTGGATTCCAACGACGGGTGTGGTGTCCGAAATGAACGCCTGCTTCCATCAATTGTTTCATTGTAAATTTTGGCAATGCCATGTTTTGTCCTTTTTTCTGTTGTTATCCTCGTCAATCATTCAACAGACCCAAATTCACAATTGGGACAGAAAAAGTATGATTGACTGTGTTATTCTGCGCAAGGCAGTGCGTGGATTATACATTAAAATTCAGAGAAATCAACAGGAAAATAGATTTTTTACCTGTGTATGCGCAAAATACCATCATTTTCAGAAACGACCCACCCAGCAGATTTAATTGCTGTGACTAGCTCTGATTTTGCAGACGAATTTATTGACGCAGTAATTTGGCGACCAAATATAGCCTTTACATCAAAATCTAATTTATCCCAAACACCTGCATCACGAAGTGTTTTATGCATAGAAATCCAATCGGAAAGCCCACCAATATCAAAGAATATTGCAGATTTATCGCCAGAATCGTCAGCTGCAGCCAGATAATTTGGAACATTATTTGCAATCATCCATTTTTCGACAGAGCCACGATCCAAAGTCATTGTTATATCTGCAGAATATGCTGTTTGACTGACACGTTCATTTTCAATTCCGACCGAACCTATGAAGTTTATTAATTCTTCATCTGGTATATTACCAACCAAATTTGCAATAACATTTCTTTCGGAATAACGCGATAAAACATCAACAAAAACTTCGCGACGTGCCTGACCCATGGCGACAGTCTTCGCTTCACTTGCAGTGTTTGCGGTCATTTCAACATGCGTTGTTTTAGTAAGATCAGGCGAAGCGTATACTGAATATGGTATAAAACTTAGCGCAAAGACCTGAAGCCAAAATAAAAATTTGTATTTTTTTTTCATTTATACCACATTCAAATTAATTTAGAATTTTGAAGCAAGACCTATTCTGATACCCATTGATTTATAGAACGAGTCGAGTTCATTGTCAAGTTTACAAACCCAATTCGGACAAGAGTTATATAAATCGTGAATAGCAGCAGCATTCGAATTGTTTGCTAACATATCTGCTTCGCTCGCATAGCCTGTACCCCAATCTATACCATCATGGACTCCGCCTTGGTAAATATAATTATATATTGTATTATAGTAATCGCCATTCAAATTTGTTTCAGAGTTGGCACCACTTACAGAATAATAATCGTATGTAAGTCCAATTGTGAAAGAAACAGATTTTGACACCGCCGTTTTATAATTTGCAATAAGTCCAAGGTGATAAGCACCGCCAATTCCGGCTGTGTCTTCGACTGATTTTGGATGCTCCCAATCAATTCTGTATGGCTGATCGCCAACAGAATTGTATGCAGGTAAACCAAGTTCAATTCTGGCATTCACAGAATTATTGTCATTTATCTGATAATCCATATCTAAAGCAGCATATGGTCCAGACCAAGAAACATCATATTTATGGCTATATCCAGATTGTTGATAATAAAACGTATTTCCTGTATCAACATCGCCACCACCGTCAACAACTATGTATGGTTCGCATTGAATTTCTCCTGCACCATTTGTACTTTCAATACAATACCCAGAATCCATAGCCATACCATAATTTTTATTTGTCTTAAGCGAATACGACAAATAACGATATCCAATTGATGGCGTTATTGCGACTTTGCCAAGTGCAAGTTTGTTTGGCAACCCAATACCAAGATTAAACCCAAGCATATTTCCACCACTTGATGTACCAGATGAAATAGCATGCCCCAGAACATTTATTGTGTCACCGTATCCATCAACATAACTGCCAACATAATAACCACCGCTGGTAATATCATCGTCAATCATTACAGAATCACCAGATTGCATACCATATTTTAAACCCGCATCTAATTTAACCACATCAAAACCATAACCTGCGTTTACATCCAATACATTCCAAACAACATTATCATAATGCAAATGACTGCCTGCGGTTTTCATTGTAAAATCCCACATAGCAGTTTCATGAGAAATTCCACCATTTAAATAAAAACCTTTCTTATTATTCGATGACGAAGTATTCGTATCAGAATTTGTATTTGATGATTTTTTATACTGCTGCATATAAGACTGATAATTTGAATATCTTTGTGTCGGATTTTGCGTTACAGATTGTTGATCAGCATTATATCTGTATTGCGGGGATTGGTAAGTTCCACCTGTATAATAAGTTCCAGCACCAAAAGCAGGAATCGCAAAAATCGAACATAATGCAGTTATAATATATTTATTTTTCATCTTATTATTTCCCATATATTTAATTGACTGAATTATATCACAAAAATAAACCAAATAAAAATGAAATGCTTGGTAATAAACAGGTGTTTGATTCAAATAAAAAACCACCTTTCGGTGGTTTAATTTTTTTGGTGGAGCTGATCGGACTCGAACCGACGACCCCCTGCTTGCAAAGCAGGTGCTCTACCAACTGAGCTACAACCCCAAAAAAGAACTGGTGGGAGCGAGGGGATTCGAACCCCTGACCCAATGATTAAAAGTCATTTGCTCTACCGACTGAGCTACGCTCCCGTAAAAGTTCAGCGCAGATTCTGGCATAATACGAAACAAAAAGCAAATAAAAAATGATTTTTTTCAGCAGAGTTTATTATTGTTTGTAAAAAAACTTTGTAAATTACGAATAATTATAAAAAAACCGGCATATTGCCGGTTTTCTTTTATATACTGTCTGCATTTACCCATTTGCCTGATTTTAACAAACCTGGCGACATACCTTCGCTTGAACGTAATCCTTCGATTGCTTTCTTAGCCGACGATGCATCCAAATTCAAAATACGAACTTTGTACATTCCACCTTCGTTTTCAACTTTGACATCACCGTAAGAACCCAGTCTTTGTGCAAGGCTATCTGCATTTTCTTGTGAATAAAATGCTGCAACTTGAACTGTGTATGGTCCAGCCGCCGGAGCAACTTCTGTGGTTTCAACAACAGGTGCCGCTGTTACTTCTGTCGCTGCCGGAGCAACAGGCGTTGCTGTTGCGCCCAATGTAGCATTCTTTACCTGCAAGCTTTGATCTTGGACAACCTGGACTTGAACTTTGGTGTTACCACTCATTCCTAATTTTTTTGCTGCTGCTGGTGAAACGTCCATTATTCTGGAATTTACAAACGGACCACGATTGTTTACGCGAACCAACAGAGTGTTGCCATTATCCAAATTTGTAATTTTTGCTATTGTTGGTAAAGGTAATGTTTTGCTGGTTGCAACCATTTGATTAACATCAAATGTTTCACCATTACTTGTCTGTGTGCCATTTAATTCCACAGGAATAATCCCTGCAACACCAGTCTGGTTATATGTCATATCTTCCATTGGAATATATTGAACATCTTCGACTTTATAAGCCATCCCAACCAAATACTTTGGCGCAGCGGCCAACATATATGAAGTATCTTCGGTTACAGACTGTGACGGGGTGCCTGAATCAAGAGATTCTTCCTCTAACATACCATAATTGCTGGCGGCGCTTTTATTGCCATTAGAACCTGCACAAGCAGCCAACAACAAAGGCAAAACAGCCAAAGCTAAAACTTTTTTCATTGAAATCCTCCTTACATTATGATTTGTATTGTATCACAATAAAAAGCCTGTTTCAACTTTTATTTAAATTTTATATTTTGAAATTTATCTTTTTTTCCAAGCAAGACCAATGTACAAAATGCCAGCCAACCCCAGTGCACCGGCAAGTATGAATATATTCGTAATCATAGGTTGAATAAACCAAAGTCCAATTCCCATCAAAACTGACAGGACAAAAAATATTGCAACTGATTTTTTTGTTTTTGGTTGTAATTGGTACAATCCGTGCTTTTTACATTCGCGTTGCAGCCACATATTTCTTAAATAACCTGCAACAACTGTGCCGATTGGAACTGCAAGATATCCAAAGAATTTAAATAATGAAATCATAACGATTATACCTGTACCCAGCGCAAGCCCGCTTATTTTCACAGGTGCTTTGACATTTTGCGCAGCATACAAAGTTTTGGTAAATATTTGACTTGTGACCATTGCAGGCAAAGCAAGACATTGAATCATTATTGCTGCAACAATTCCTGTTGTCGCATCGTGTGTCCAATTTCCATATTCAAATAACAATCTTATTATTGGTTCGGCCAGGACAAATAATCCAACCATACATGGTAATGTCAACATCAACGAACTACGAATTGCAGAATTCTGTTGAACATAAACACTTCGCATATTCTTTGCTGTCAATGCATCTGAAATACTGGTCAGTAAAACAGTTCCAGCAGCCAACCCAATCATTCCAAATGGTAATTGAATCATTCTGTCTGAATAATAAAGCCATGATACAGCACCACTTTGAAACGATGCAATCAACATTCCAACCAACACATTAACTTGGTAAAAACCGCTTGAAAGTAAACTTGCACCCATTCTGCGAAACATTGTTCTTATTCTTGGGGTGAATTTTGGGCGAATAAATCTTAAACCAAATTTGTGTCTCTTTATTCTGGCCCATAAAATCCAAAACTGAAAAATACCAGAAATAAGTACTGCGATTGACATAATATGAAGCGCGTACATATTTGCATCTGATGCTATAAATAATCCGCCAATCATAAATATATTCATCAAAACTGGCATAGCTGCTACAACGGCGAATTCAGAAAAAGCGTTTAATATGGCGGCCAGGAAACTTGCCCCACAGATAAATATGACATAGAAAAACATTATTCTGGCAAAATATGTTGCCATATCTAACTTCGCAGCATCAAACCCAGGTGCGGTCCCAAGCATAATAAATGGCATAAGAATTTCAGCTATAATTGTGATGCCAAGTAATATGGCCATTAGCCATGAAAAAGCGTTGCTTGCGAATTGGGTTGCAGTTGGTTTATCTGATTTATGTTCTGAAAACATCGGAACGAATATTGATGCAAGTGCCCCCTCGCCCAGCAAGTCTCTCAACATATTTGGTAACTTGAACGCGGCCAAGAAAATATCGGACAAGCGACCCACACCCAGAACGCGACCAATCATCATATCACGAACAAACCCTAATACTCTTGATATTGCGGTCCAAATGCCAACTTTAAAGATGTGTTTTGACAATGACATAATTTGCATTATACTCTCTCATATAAACATATGGAAATCAAGAAATGAAAAAAATAACCTTATTTTGCGCTTTGTTATCTGCTTTGGTACTTACTGGATGCGCTGGCGATAAAGTAAAACCAGATCAAACTTTGCCAGAAATTTATGATTCAGCGTATAATAAAATTGATGATAAAAATTATGCCGAAGCAGCAAATGAATTTCAAAATGCTGAAAAATCTTTCCCAGCCAGTGAATGGGCACCAGACGCATTAACTATGGCTGCGTATGCTTCTTATATAGATAATGACTTTTCAGGGGCACTTGCAATCACAGACAGATTTATGCGTTTCCACCCAGGTCATAAAAACGCTCCTTATATTTTATATTTACGCGGAATGTGCTATTACAGACAAGTATCTGATGTTCGACGCGAACCAGGAATGTCTGTTTACGCATTGCAAGCATTCCAGACTTTGGTTCAACGCTTTCCAGATTCTGAATATGCAAAAAATTCAGAAAATAAAATTATGATTTTGAAAAACTATATCGCTGGTAAGACACTTTATTCTGCACGTCGCGATATGCAAAAACAAAATTGGACATCAGCAATTGAAAGATTGCAATCAATTATTACCGATGCATCTGACACACAAATGACGGCAGAGGCTTTGTATCGACTGACAGAGGCTTACACAGCAATCGGATTACCAGAACAATCCAAAGGCTATGCTTCAATGTTACGCAAAAATTTTCCAGAAAATGAATGGGCAAATAAATTAAAATGAATAAAAAAACGCACAGCGGTTTCATCGCAATAATAGGCCCTACGAATGCTGGTAAATCCACATTGATGAACGCGATTATGGGTCGTAAAGTTTCAATCGTTTCACACAAGGTTCAAACAACTCGTACACGTATTCGCGCCGTAAAAATGGTTGGTGACTCTCAGTTGATTTTTGTTGATACACCGGGAATTTTTTTGCCAAAGCGTCGTTTGGATCGCGCAATGGTGTCGGCCGCTATGGAATCTGTGGCTGATGCGTCTGCAGTTTTAATTATGATTGACGCGACACACGGTGTTACAAAAACTGTCAGAGAATTACTACCAAAATTAAATGGAAATTTATTCGCGGTTATAAACAAAGTCGATACTATTAAGAAAGATGAACTATTGCCGATGATTTCAGAATTATCCGCACTCGCACAATTCAAAGAAATATTTATGATTTCTGCGCTTAAAAATGATGGTGTCGAAAAAATGTTAAAAACACTGGCGCATGAAATGCCAGAATCACCTTATTTATTTGACCCTGTTGATGCACCAGATGTTCCTGATGAATTATGGTTGGCCGAAATAACGCGTGAGAAAGTTTATAAATACCTGCACAAAGAATTGCCATATCATATTTACGTCGCGACCGAACGTGTTGATACTGATTCGGAAGGAATTCTGGAAATTTATCAAAAAATAGTTGTCGCATCCGAAGGCCATAAAAAAATAGTAGTTGGTCATGGCGGGGCGCAATTAAAACAAATTGGAACAGAGGCCAGACAAGCCATACAGTACGAATGGGGCGTCAAAGCACGTCTGCATTTATTCGTTCGTGTTGAACCAGATTGGGAAGATCGCGCAGAAAACTATGCCGACCAGGGTTTGGAATTTAAAAAGTGAACCTGTCCGATTTTGATTTTGAATTACCAAATGAATTGATTGCTGCGCACCCTTTATCTGAACGCGATGCCAGTCGAATGTTGATTGTGCCTGGGAACATCGATAAACATATTCGTGATTTCATTGATTATATTAAACCGGGCGATGTTGTTGTTTTTAACAACAGCAAAGTTATCCCTGCGCGTTTTGATGCAATAAATAATGATGGATTGGAATTTGAAATAACTTTGCACACGCACACTGATGAAAATTTATGGTGGGGTTTTGCAAAGAAATTTAATAAAATTAAAATTGGCGATAAATTAAAAACGACCGACGGAACAGAAATCGAAGTTGTCGATAAATCTGATGAATCAGGTCTGGCGTTAAAATTCAATTGTAACGATGTTCTGAAGGTATTGGACAAAATTGGCAAGATGCCATTGCCCCCATATATGAAACGCGAAGAAGAATCTGATGACCGCAATCGTTATCAAACGGTATACGCCGATCCACTGGGGTCAATGGCGGCACCAACTGCTGGTCTGCATTTCACATCAGAATTATTAAAAGAAATCGAATCGCGCGGTGCAAAAATTGTGAATATTACTCTGCATGTTGGCGCGGGTACATGGATGCCAGTTAAATCTGAAAATCTGGCCGAACATAAAATGCACAGCGAATGGGGATGTATCACCGCCCAACAATCAGATATAATAAATAACGCAACACGCGTAATTGCAATTGGAACAACATCCATGCGATTATTGGAATCCGCAGCAGATGAAAATGGTGTTCAACCGTTTTGCAAAACAACCGATATCTTTATTACCCCGGGGTATAAATTCAAAGTTGTTGATGTGTTACTGACAAATTTTCATCTGCCAAAATCAACGCTGTTTATTTTGGTTTCGGCATTCGCTGGAACAAATGAAATAAAACAAGCCTATGAACACGCCATAGAACAAAAATACAGATTCTTTTCATACGGTGATTGTTGTTTATTATTTAGAAACGAGAATTAAAAATGGCATTAAAATTTAATCTTATTGCAACTGATGGAAATGCGCGTCGCGGGTCTGTTGAAACCGCGCATGGAACTTTCCAAACACCTGCGTTTATGGCGGTTGGAACTGCTGCGACGGTCAAGGCACTGACCATGGATCAGGTTGCCGACACAGGAACCCAAGTAATATTGGGAAACACTTATCATTTAATGATGCGACCAGGTGGTGACACCGTTCAACACTTTGGCGGACTGCATAAATTTTCTGGCTGGCACGGACCAATTTTAACCGACAGCGGTGGATTCCAAGTTATGTCATTATCGTCACTGACGAAAATGCGCGAAGAAGGTGTTGAATTCACATCGCATATTGATGGTGGAATAAAACATTTTTTAACACCTGAAAAATCTGTTCAGATTCAACATCAACTTGATTCAAATATAACAATGGTTTTGGACGAATGTTTGAAATTACCAGCACCACGTGAACGTGTTGAAAAGAACATAGAAATGGTAACGCGTTGGGCACAAAGATCCAAAGATGCATTTGTCAACCGCGATGGATATGGAATTTTTGGAATTGTCCAAGGTGCAGACCAACCAGATTTACGATTGAAATCAGCCGATGCATTAACCGCAATCGGATTTGATGGATATGCAATCGGCGGACTGGCTGTTGGTGAACCACAAAATGTTATGTTCGATATGATTGCGCACACAACGCCTGCCCTGCCAACTGATAAACCAAGATATTTAATGGGTGTTGGAACACCGCTTGATATTCTGGGCGCGGTTGAACGTGGTATTGATATGTTCGATTGTGTTATGCCAACACGCGCTGGCCGCACAGCCCAGGCTTTCACACGAAATGGCACACTGAATATGCGTAATGCAAAATTCAAAATGGATAATGCGCCACTGGACAGCGAATGCGGATGTCCGGCATGCAAATTAACCCGTGGATATATTCATCATCTGATAAAATCAAATGAAATTCTGGGGGCGACTTTGCTGACCCAACACAATTTATGGTTTTACCAGGATTTAATGCGTGGAATTCGCGAAAGTATTGAACGTGGCGAATTTCAAAAATTCAAAGAAAATTTCATTGCAAAATACACAGCAGAGTAATAAACTTTTTTCAAAAGGAGATTAAAAATGGCAAAAAGTAAAACACCGATAGAAGTAATCGATCGCGGCGGAGCAAAAACCGTCGAACGCAAAAAATCATGGGTAGCACGTGTAAAATCTGTATTTTGGATTATCACCGTAATATGGTTGACATTTGTTGCAGCATTCCCATTGTATGTAAAAAACACTTATTCTGGACCAATTAAAAAATCAATTGTTGTATCAATGTTCTTTGATTTGCAAAGAAATATCCAAGAACAATATGCACAATTGTTAAACGGAATTAAAAAATCTATCAATCTGGAAAAACCGGTCGCAATTGCAATTTCCAAAGTAAAAATGGCCGAGAAACCGGTTGCAACTGTTCAAAAAAGCGCGGATAAGGCACAAAAACTTTCCGGAATTGCGGCCAAGTTCGGTGTTAAAACTGGCGGCGCTGATAAAATTATAAACAAAGTTGATGATACTGCGAACGTTGTAAATAAAAAGTTAGACAGCGTTGAAAAAGAATTGGTTACGATTTCACAAACCGAAGTCGACAAGATGATTGACGAAGCAATCAAAAATCAATTGGATAAAAGCAGTGGTGGATTAGGAACAACTTTGTTGACCAATTATGGTGTCAAACATGTTTATCCATGGCGCCCTTCGTCTTGGCCAACAGCGGTTAAAATTTATAACGATTTGGAAAAATCAAACCTTGGCGTAATCCAAATTATAACCAGCACAGTTGATTCATATTTTGGTTATGTTGCATGGGGATTGGTAATTGCAGCATGGGCAATTGGTTTATATATATGGATGATTTTGTTCAAAAAAATGAAAGCAATTATCGCACCATTTATCGTTTGCCCACGTTGTGGAAACGCTTTCGCAGACAAACGCACAGCGGTAAGTTTATTGAAAGTTTTCAAACCATGGACATGGTTGTAAAATAAAAAACGCCCGATTGGGCGTTTTTTTATATTTGGTTTTTTATCTGGCCACAGATCTTTTTATACAGTTATGAATTTGATTAATCAGATTACGATTTGCATCAATGGATAAAGTATCCAATATTTCTGATTCCTTGTAACCTGCATTAAACATCAGATTTACTATTCCTCCATTACCGTCTTCGTTAAATAACATATTGTTTCTGTTACCATCATGCCAACCTGCACGTAATAATTCAGAAACCCTTAATCTGCGATCACGTAAAATATTATCCGAAACTTCGTTTGTTTTATAAACAACTGTCATTGCTTTTCTGGATTTCATTTTTGCAATTTCTTCAATTTCCAGATTATATTTTTCACGCCAATCAATATGATAAATAACATTTGTCATATGCAGCAATTTTTGTTCAATTTTTTTATTTTCAATATTTCTGAATGCACCTGGGGTTCTGGTTTTTGCCGCAGGATGAGATAATTTTAAATCTATGGTACCTTTGTATATATATCTTAGTTGTTGTGAATCAAAAGTTCTGGTGACCAGACCCAACTTTCTGCCGATATACTGAAACAGCCATCTGTACTCCCCAGGATTGTTTGGCGTATCACCAACAGTTATATTCATATGCACAGATTTATTTCCTGAAAATACAACACGATTTACCATGCCCAGATATACTAATTTTTTAGCCAAAACTGTTTGTTCCGCAAGTGACATTGTATCGCTTTCGAATACAATATTTTTCATCTGGAAATTGTCATTGCATAATGAAATCATTCCATTTGGTCTGAATATTGTCGGTTTTTCAACCAATGAATTTATTGTTTGGAAAATACCGTCTTTATCAAGACGCCAATCATCGCGCGGTTTTCCATTTTTATCGTTATATTGAACAACCGAAACCGAATGTCCGAATTTAACATCTGTTAATTTTGTTTCCGGGCATATTTGAAAATCCGCCATTGGAACATTATCAAGGTTTATAATTTCACTGCTTGCTTGGATCTGTTTAATCGGTTTAATTTCATACTGAACTGTCTGTGCAAATTTATTATTTTGTTCTTTTTTATCTGGAACTTCTTTTAATTTAACTGGTGGACGTGGATAATTAAACAAACCAATATCAAAACCGTATATCACCATATTTTCTTGTTTGATTTCTTGTTCCAATTTACGTATTTCGGCCATAGTTTCATTTGTCGGATTTGCTTTGTGCTGTTCCATAAGTACCGCTAATTTATCTTCGCGACCGCGTCTGTAATTTAAACATGCTTTTTCATCAGATCCAAATAAATCAACTGATATGAAAGAATCCAAAACACCTGGGTCGGCGTGAATTTTCCGCCCAGTTTTTCTATCAACAGATTTTGGACCGCGACCAAATTCAATTATTTTTATTGCCTTATAATTATCGCAATGTGATTTTTCACAAAACATTTGCACATTTGAAAAATCAAAATCTGTTCCACGCGTTTGTAATTTTAATTTGTCTAAACCAATTCTGATTGTTAAAAAATATTCCAGCGCCAACAATTCTAAATCATTAAAATTCATACATTCCGCGGGTCTGCTGCAATGACTTTTCATAGATTCAGGGGTGCTGATAGTATATTTATTTTCGTTACCACGACCGATATGTTCATGAACCCATGATTTTAATTTTTCTTGATTCTGTTGGTCATAAACTAGTTCACAAAATTCGTTCATATATTTTATTAAAACAAACATAATATGTGGCGCAATAAAAGACCCTGGAACCTTGGGCGCGATTTTATTTCCACAAATCCATTTGTTTTCAAAAAATTTATAACCTATCTGACGCAAAGCTTGTTCATAAGCGCGTTGAAATCCAAAAACACTTTTATAATCATCATTATATATTTTCACATTTGCAAATAACGTATCAAATATAAATTTATCACGAAATGCGTGTGCGTCACGATAATCAGCATTTCTGCCTTTTAAACCTTTGACTATGTTGTCCAATTTTGTTTTTACAGTTTCAAATTTACTTTTTAATTTATCACCACGAATCCATGCCCAAGTAATATCAATCAATTCATCTATATCTGTTTTTGGAAAGGCAAAATAATATCGCGCAAAAGCAATCGCGACTTCAGATTCAAAATTCTTTTTTGATTTGTCCGCATCAATTTTATTAGACACTGAAATATCATCACGGAAAGATTCAGATTTATGCAATAATTCTTTGGTTACCAAATAAAGCGCATATCGTGACAAATAAATATAATCGTTCGGAAATAATTGACCTGGGACAGGTTCTTTCTTTAATTGAAAATGACCTTCGGGAATTTTATATTGACGAATAATTTTTGTCAGTGCTGATTTGGTATCAAGCTTGTCTGAATTTGGAACAAGTGTTTGAACAACTGTATCAAATCGCCATGCATCTTGATGCTCGATAGTCTTTTTGCATTTTTCTAATTTTTGAAAAATTGATTGAAATAAAGGTTTTAATAATTCTGGGTTGGCATATGCAAAAAATCTGTATGGTAAATCAAATTCTATACTTTCAAATTCTGGCGCAGACGAAAGCTCTGGATTTCCGAAAACATCCAATCTTTGTTTTGTCAGTTTTTCAATTTTATCCGGCGTATTCTGCGACATGACGGATATTGTATACAAAATTGTTTAGTTGTCAACTATACTTTTAAGCTCAGAAAATCAGCACTGGCCATATCGGTGCAAAGTCGTCTGTCCAATTTAATTTCTTGTCTGTCGGTACCGTGTACCAGTTTTCCAGTAAATCCAGCGGTGATTTAGAAACGGCCAACCATGTTTGAATCATTCCGCTTTCTTCGAATAAATTCGGCCGCATATATTTTGCATATGTTCCGGTTGCTGAGACATGCGCACCAACCACAGGCATTAAATCCATGCCTGACATATTCATATGAAACAATAATATCCCGCCAGGCGCAAGTTTGCTCAGGTACATTTGAAACGCCTCTGACGTCAGCATATGTGATGGAATCGAAAACCCATGGAATACATCGATGATAATCAGATCGTATTTACCATCTGGTTGCTTTGCAATTTCTAATCGCCCGTCACCAATATATTCATGCGCATTTGGTGTACATAAATCAAAATAAGTAAATTTTGTACCGTGACGACCCGAAACACTGAACATATATGGGTTCACATCAAACACATCCCAATTCTGACCCGGCGTCGCATAACATAACAATGCCCCACCCCCAAGTCCGACAAGTGCGATATTTTTATCACGAAAACGGTTTGCATAAACATTCATAAATATATCAGACGGAGAATTTTGTTTATAATACACAGTTGGATTTTTTGGACTTGTCTTTATCTGAATTCCATGTAAAGCAGTCCGCGTCATAAACATTTCTGTGTAATAAGAGTTTTCAAATACACGCGTTACTCCATAAAAATTTCGATTATTGATAATTTTGGTATATTTCGGATCATCAGAATTGCGTGAAACCTGAATCAAAACACACAATATAACTACACCGAAAGATATCCATTTTTTAATATTTGTATCGGCAATAAAAATTAATGCCAAAATTAAAACTATTGGATATTCTATGTAACTGGAAAATATCAAAGGTGAAACAACCGAATTAAAGAAACCACCCAAAGCGCCACCAATTGACAAACATACGTAAAACCAAGTTAAATCTCTTTTCGCCGGTGCAGATTTTGCCAGTTTAGTATGCAGTACCAGCGCAATATAAAAAAATGCAGCTAAATGAACAGCTATAATTGCAAAACCGTACAAACCTTCGGTTCCGTGATTATCTATACTCTGCATCGTCAAAAATAAAATTGGAACTAAAATGAATAACGGCCATTGCCAGAAATTTCGACGACCACGACTAAAAGAAATAACAAAAGATAAAAAGTAAAGAGCCAATGGAATTATCCAAAATAACGGTAAAACAAACATTTCAAAAGAAATATATTCGGTCAGCCCAAGCATTAAACTGGATGGTATAAATGCCAATAATATCCACCATAAACTTTGTTTGAAATTTCTGGTCTCGGGATGTGAATCATTTGTTACATTATGCTTTTCATTTCGTTTAATAAACATTAAAGCAATCAATGCTAAAATAACCAATCCGGCAATAATTGAAAGTAACCCTTTTTGAACACTTCGAGACATTAATGGTTCAATAAAAATCGGAAACGATACCAATGCGGCCAATGCACCAAAATTGCTGGCACTGTAAAGTACATATGGATTTTCCAAATTGGAAATCCTTTGCACCAATGGCGCGGTCGACGACAATAAAAAATAAATAAACCCAACAGATGACAATAAAATACAGATAATAGACAAAGTTGGAATACCAGTATCAATAATATTCAACGCAAATGGCAGTGTAAACAGAGACACCAAAAGCATTAAAATATGAATTTTCAGATGATTATAAATTTTATGAGCATATATATATCCCGCCAACAACAATAATTGAAATACGAAACAACTGACATTCCATACACCTGCACTGCCACCAAATAATGGCAACAAATCACGCGCAAAAATTGGTTGGATTGCAAAAATCAAAAAGGCATTAAAAAATACAAGAATAGCTAATAAAAAAGATTTTAACCCGGTGTTCATAAGCAGAATATTAAAGAAAATTTGCAGTATCGGTCAAGGTATAAAAAATCCTTGCAATCAATCAAAATCTGTGTAAAATACCCCCATCGTGCGAGCGTAGCTCAGTTGGCTAGAGCGCAACCTTGCCAAGGTTGAGGTCGAGGGTTCGAGCCCCTTTGCTCGCACCAGATTTTCACGGACGCGCCATGCGTCCGTTTCATTTTAATAACGGGGGAAATTTATTATGGCTGAGAATCCACAGCGTGCAGCTTTTGTAGAAAGATTAAACAAACTTGAAGAGCTTGGTGTAAAAGCATATCCCCATATTTATAAACCAAAAGATTTGGCCGCTGATTTGCAGAAAAAATATGCAGATTTGGCAAATGACACTATAACCGAAGACCCTGCAAATGTTGCTGGTCGTATTATGGGATACCGTAATGCAGGTATGTTTATGGACTTGAAAGACGGCAGCGGTAAAATTCAATTATTATCAAACAAATCTGGTTTTGATGAAAAAACAGCAGCGGTTTTGAAACTGTTACGTCCAGGTGATTGGATCGGTGTAAATGGAACAATTCGCCGTACAAGCGCAGGCGAACTTACCATTGCTGTATCTGAAATAACCGTTTTGGCAAAAACTTTGTTACCATTGCCTGAAAAATTTCACGGACTTGTTGACACAGAGGCTCGTTATCGCCAACGTTATCTGGACATGATTATGTCTGACGAATCACGCGACACACTGATTAAAAGATTCCAAATAGAGCAAGAAGTTCGCGCATTTATGATCGAACGAAAATTTTTAGAAGTTGAAACGCCAATTTTACAAGAATCCAAAGGTGGCGCAACAGCAAAACCATTTATAACACACCATAATTCTTTGGATCGTGATTTATTTATGCGCGTTGCACCAGAATTGTATCTGAAACGACTTATCATTGGTGGAATGTCCAGAGTATTTGAAATTGGAAAAAATTTCCGTAACGAAGGAACCGATACAAAACACAATCCAGAATTCACAATGATGGAGGCTTATCAGACATTTGCCGACTATAATGATATGATGGATTTGGTCGAACAATTGACGGAAAGATTGGCAATAAAATTCACAGGTGGAACAAAATTAAAATTTGGTGACCGTGAAATTGATGTCAAAGCGCCATGGCAACGTGCAAGTATGTTGGATTTAATTCGTGAAAAAACAGGTGTAGATTTTCTGGAAATCAAAGATGATGAAACGGCTCGCGCACTCGCAAATAAACTTGATGTGCATGTTGATAAAAACGCTTCGTGGGGAACAGTTGTCGAAGAAGTATTTAATGAAAAAATAGAAGAATCCTTACTCGGGCCAATTCATATTATTGATTACCCAATCGAAGTTTCACCACTTACAAAAACACATCGTGAAAATTCACGTCTTGTTGAAAGATTTGAAACACGTATGTTCGGAATGGAAATGTGCAACGCATATTCTGAATTGACCGACCCACGTGATCAAAGACAGCGTTTGGAATCACAGGCTGCTAAACGTGCAAGCGGTGACGACGAAGCAGATATGCTTGACGAAGATTTTATAAACGCAATTGAATATGGAATGCCACCAACTGGTGGAATCGGAATCGGAATCGACAGATTGATTATGGTTATATTGAATAAGGAATCTATTCGCGACATCATAGCATTTCCAATTCTAAAAGAAAAGAAATAAAAACACCGCCAACAGGCGGTTTTTTAGCTAATTTTTTCCACTTGATATTTACACCCTTTTTGCTATGATTCCACTGTTCAACTAAAGAAGGAGAAAACTTATGACTTGGACAATATTGGTTCTGGTCGTGGCGATTGCCTTATACGTGTTCGGCGGCATGCTGTTCAAACACGATGGTAAATCCGTTCCGGCTTGGAAAATCTATGCTAACAAATCCGCAAAGTTGGTTTCGATCATTTTGTTGGTCGTTGGTGTAAATCGTTTAGGACTTGGCACAACTTATTATTTGACACAAAGCAACCCAGCAATTTTGCAAGAAATGGCCCAAGGTATGCAAGCTCAAAGAACAGAAGATTCAAGCCGTAATATCAAAAAGTTCGTCCGTAAAAATATGGATATGATGATTAAAGATGCACCAGTTTTGGGTAATACAAATGCCACAAAAACTATCTTTCTCTTCTCTGATTATTCATGCCCATACTGCCGCCGCGTTCACAGTGAATTGTCACGTGTCTTGGCGGAACGTAACGATGTTCGCATTGTTTTGAAGAACTTTTCTATTCATGGTCCATTATCTGATGCACCAGCCCGCGCTGTTATCGCTGCAAAATTGCAAAGCAATGACAAAGCCGCAAAATTGGATGCATTGTTGATGGGTAAAGAATACTTCTCACAAAACGACATGAAAGACCAAGCAAAACTTGGTGCCAAAGTTGAAAAGAATGTTTTAGCAATGGCCAAAGAAGCAGGTCTTAACGTTGATCAGTTAAAGAAAGACATGAATGGTGAAGTTGTAGCACGTGAATTGGGTAATGTTCGCGCATTGGCAGAACAATTCCAAATCGGTGGTACACCATACTTGATCATCCAAGACAAAGCGTTCCCAGGTGCAATACCTTACGAACAAATTGTTGATGCATTGAAATAAAAAATCGCCCGTTTGGGCGATTTTTTTTAACTTAAATTTAATTTAAAATTATTCTGGCATTTGGTAATTTAGCATCTTGATTGATTGCCAGTTTTTCCAAAAAAAATTTCGTAGTATTTAAACTGACTGGTAATTCAAAACATCTATCCATCCATGGCTCTGCACACTTTTTACAAACTGCGCGCCCTGTCCTTTGCGATATATGGGTCAGATTATCTTTACAATTACAATTTGAACAATGGGTCAGATCAAGTGCATATCCAAGTTCACTGAGAAGGTTTGTTTCCCATTCTGTATAACCTTGTTTCCCACACAACAAATTCAAAGTATCATCAAACAAAGATTCGTATTTTTCACGTTCTGGCAACAATGAGACCAGTAATGAAAATGCGGAATTTATGAACAAAAGCACCTTGGCATCATTCATAACTGATGCAATCATATTCTTTTCGGTTTCAAAATGAAATACCCCAAGCTGCGAATCGAGACGTGCATTCCAAGATACAGAACCATATTGACCAATTATCGGTTTATTCTTTTTTAAGATTTGTGCCCCACGAAGCATTCCACACATTATACCAAAATCACGTGTAAAAATATGCGCGACCAAATCACGTTCACCAAATGGACGCAAAGAAATTAAGATTCCAACCGATTCAAGTTTCATGATTTTAATTATATCAAAAATCCGCCTTGCGGCGGATTTTTTTTATGCTTCGATATCTTCTTTGACTTTCTTAACTTTCTTTTCTTCTTTAACTTCTTCAATTACTTCGGCTGGTTCTTCTTCTTCAACCTGCTCTTCTATTTTCTTGGTTCCAAATGTCAAAACCTTACCTGCGACCAACGCATCAATTTCATCTTGAGTTTGAGCAACATAGATTTTTACAGGAACAATTACATCAGCATGCAAAGCGATTTTTGTATCAAATGCGCCAATTGTTTTAATTGGGCTGCCCAACAAAACTTGGTTTGATTCAATCACAACACCTGTCAAATCTTTCAACATCTTTGCAATATCGCGTGAAGACACAGAACCATATAATTGGCCAGTATCACCTGCAGAACGTATCATATGGAACTTTGTAGCTGTAACTTTATCTTTCGCAGATTCTGCACCTTTCTTTGCAGTTTCTTGTTTTGCAATCAGTTCTGATTTCTTTGATTCAAACAAAGCGATGTTTTCACGTGACCATCTCATTGCTTTTTTGTTCGGCAAAAGATAATTACGTGCAAAACCTGTTGCAACTTCTACTGTATCGCCAATGGTTCCAAGTTTGTAAATTTTTTCTGTTAAAATGACTTTCATTTTATCTGTCCTCTTTAATTATTGTTGAGTTAGGGATAAAAATCCCAAATTTTTTTAGTTCTGATTAACCAAGATGGTTTTTCACGAATGCAATCAGACCCAAATGACGTGCACGTTTAATGGCTTGGGCCAATTTACGTTGATCGCCTGCTGGAACACCGGAAATACGACTTGGGACAATTTTGCCACGTTCTGTGATGTAATGCGAAAGTGTTTTCACATCTTTGTAATCAATATCTCTGCCCTTTAATGGGTTTGATTTTTTGCGATAAATCGCTGCGCGAACTGCCATTATTCTACCTCTTCATTTTTCTTCATCATGATTGATGGTTCTGTTGCCAATGCATCAACGCGGACGTTCAAGAATCTGATAACGTCTTCGTCAATACGTGCGCGACGTTCAAATTCGGAAAGATTCTTACCATCCAAAACGATGTTCATCATAACAAAGTGAGCCTTGCGGTTTTTACGTATGATGTATGCCAAGCCTTTCAATCCCCAGAATTCTGTTGATTTAACTTCGCCACCCAGCTCTTTGATAATGCTCGCAAATTTCGCAGATTTTTCTTTGACCTGCGGTTCGGTCAAGTCTTGGCGAAATACCAAGACATTTTCATAAAATGCCATTTATTTTTCCTTTGGTTTATCAGCCGACGGGATAAGCCCGTCAGCAGGAAGCAGAGGTATTTTATATAAAAATTAGAGAAAAGCAAGCAAAAATAACCGCGCACTTTTTATTTTCTATTGACCAAAGTTGCCTATTTCATTTATAATACAAGGGTAAGAGGAATTTATGAACACTCATTTTCACAGAAATCTTAACAGAATGGCCTTGTTTACGGTGTTGATCGTAGCGGGGCTGGTAATGTGGCACGTAAATATTTTACAAATGGCACTGAATAACATATGGTTAAACGGCGCTATTTTAGGAACAACTATTTTTGGAATTGGTTTGTGTTTTGCAAATATTTTTCAATTGGTTCCAGAATATTCATGGATGCGTCGATTTTTTTCGGACAAATCAAAGTCCATAGATTTACCGCCACGCATTTTACGCCCTGTGGCAATAATGTTGAACACAGCAAAATTTCAAAAGAAAAAATATATTTCATCACAGACATTAAATAATTTTCTTGAAATTATTATTGGTCGTTTTGAAGATCAACGCGAGTCTATCAGATATATTACAAATGTTTTGATTTTTATGGGACTGCTTGGCACGTTTTGGGGACTGATACATACTGTTGGTGGTTTTGCAGATTTAGTTCATGGTTTAGATTTTGCAGATGAAAATATTATGACAACGGTTCAAAAGGGACTTGCCGTGCCACTTTCTGGAATGGCTGTTGCATTTACAAGTTCATTATTTGGTTTGGCTGGTTCATTGATTGTTGGATTTTTGGGTTTGCAAGTACAACTTGCCCAAAATGCAATGTTCCGTGAACTTGAAGAGCAATTATCCGATCGTGCAAAATTATTTGGATATTTAGAAATCGGTGCACGCGGCGAAGAAACCGCACTACCTTATGTCAATGCAGCCGCAAAAGAATTGACCAAAGCAATAGAAAAGCTTGATAAAACCGTAAGCAAAATGACGGCAAAAAGTTAAATCTTTTTGGGAGAGAGCAAATGATAAAATTTCGTGAACGCACAAATACATGGCCTGGATTCGTAGATTTGTTTTCAAATCTGGTCATTGTTTTGATTTTTTTATTGATTGTTTTTGTGTTTCTTTGGACAACTACAAGTATATTTAATTCCAAAACTGGCGCCAAAAAAATGGCTGAATTAACAAGAATAAATGCAGAACAAAGCGAACAAATTGTTCAAATGACTGCGGATGAACAAGAAGCTAAGCGTCTCTTGATTCTTGCCCATGCAGAATTGGAACATCTTGAATCAACCAAGGCAAGTCTTGAAGATGAAGTCAATAATCTTGATTCTTCGGTAAAAAATAAAGATGCAAAAATCGAAGATCTTGTTCTTTCTTATGAAGACAAAGTTAAACAAATTCAATTATCAAGCGAGAATATGCGGGCCATGATTCAATCTTTGAATGCCCAATTGAGTTCTTTGAATGATCAACTTAATGCTACTCAGTCTCAAAGTATTGCGGCACAGTCACAAACCGAGGCGGAAAAAGCGGAACTTGCCAATCAAAGAAATAATTTAGAACAACAACTTGTTACGTTGAACCAACAACTTGCAGATATGAATGCCGCATTGCAAGCAGCAGAAGTAAAGTCTCAGCAACAAGAAGTTAATTATGTAGAAATGTCAACCCGTCTGAATCGTGCATTAGCTGACAAAGCAGCCGAAGCAGCAATGTACGCAAACGAAGCAGCAAAATATGCCGAAATGTCAAAATATCAGTCAGAATTTTTCAAAGCAATTAAATTAGCTTTTGCAAATGATCCTAATATCGACACCAGCAGTGACAGATTCCTAATTCCAAGTGATATATTATTTGCATCTGGATCTTTTGATTTATCACCCGAAGGAAAAAAACAACTTAATGTAATTGCAAACGTGATAAAGAATATGGAAAACGTTATTCCACAAAATGTTGCTTGGATAATACGTGTTGATGGACATACAGATACAAAACCGGTTGTTCCAGGAAATCGTGCATATAAAAATAACACTGAATTGTCACTGTTGCGCGCACGTGCTGTGGCACGCGAACTGGGTGAAAAAGGTGTAAATCGTAAACGATTGGTTCCTAGCGGCTTTGGCGAATTACATCCAGCAATCCAAGGTGAAAGCCCAACTGCATTGCAAAAGAATCGCAGAATAGAACTGCGTTTGACAAATCCGTAAAAAATCAATCCGCCAAATGGCGGATTTTTAATTTTCTATTCATCAATATCTATTACTTTATCGCGTGATTTTTCACCCCTGACTATTTTAATTTTTGATTTGGCGATATTAAAATATTCTGACAATAATTTTATTACTGCTTCGTTTGCATGACCATCGGTTGGTGCCACAGTTGTATAAACTTTGGGCAAATCAACTTTGGCATTTTTGGCCTTTGTAATAACACGTATATTTATTTTCCTGACCATTTTTCAAATTCTTGTGATTTATCGCCAGACATTATATGTAAATGAAAATGCATGACAGATTGGTTTGCAAATGTTCCGCACCCTGCATTTGACAAAATATTAAAATCGTTTTGGATTCCAAGTATGTCCGCAGTTTTATAAAATGCCTGCCAAAACCCTAATTGTTCTGCTGGGGCGGCATTTTTAATAAAGTCGTATATATTTACGTATTCACCCTTTGGAATAACAAGCGCATGTTTTGATGCAGCGGGATTTACATCATTAAAAGACATTGCATATTCGTTTTCAAAAATCTTGTTCGTCTGAATTTCCCCGCGTACAATTTTCGCAAATATATTGTTTTTGTCATACATCTTGAAATCCCCTATATTTGAGTTATATTATAACAATGTAGCAATGGAGAATCAACAATGTTAAAACCTTTATATAATTATGTTTTACTGGAACGGATTGATGAAGAAAACAAAACCGCATCCGGTATTATAATTCCAGATAACGCTCGTGAAAAACCCAGCCGCGGCAAAGTCATTGCGGTCGGTCCGGGCACAAAAGACGAACCAATCACTGTTAAACCGAATGACACAGTGTTATTCGCAAAGTGGGCGGCATCTGCATCTGATATAAAATTAGATGGTAAAGATTTCGTTATTTTAAAAGAAACAGATATTTTAGGAATTTTATAAGGAGTAATTGAAATGGCAAAAGATATCATATTCGATACAGACAAACTGATCGCTGGTGTAGATAAACTGGCGAATACTGTAAAAATTACAATGGGACCAAAAGGTCGCACAGTAATAATTGAAAAATCTTATGGTGCGCCGATTGCAACCAAAGACGGGGTTACAGTGGCCAAAGAAGTATCATTAAAAGATCCAGTTGAAAATATTGGTGCAAGAATGGTTCAAGAAGTAGCCAAAAAGGCCGGTGACAAGGCCGGTGACGGAACAACAACCGCAACTGTGCTGGCACAAAGACTTATCAAAGAAGGACGCAAAATTGTTGCTGCTGGTTCAAACCCAATGGATATTAAACGCGGAATAGATAACGCTGTGATTGCTGTGATTGCTGATATTGAAAAACATGCACGCCCAGTCAAAGACAGTGACGAAATAAAACAAGTTGCCACAATTTCTGCAAATGGCGATTCAGAATTGGGCGAACAAATTGCATCCGCAATGGAAAAAGTTGGCAAAGAAGGTGTCATCACTGTTGAAGAAGCCAAAGGTTTAGAAACCGAAATTGATATTGTCGAAGGAATGCAATTTGATCATGGATTTATGTCGCCCTATTTCGTGACAAATTCTGAAAAAATGTTGGCCGAATTAGATGGTGCGCGTATATTGGTTTCAGAGAAAAAGATTGCTGGACTGCAATCATTATTACCAATATTAGAACCAATCGCACAATCCGGAAAACCATTATTAATTATCGCAGATGATGTTGAATCCGAAGCATTGGCAACACTTATTTTGAATCGTTTGCGTGGCGGACTGAAAGTCTGCGCTGTCAAAGCCCCAGGATTTGGCGATCGCCGCAAAGAAATGTTAAAAGATATTGCAACACTTACCGGTGCAACAGTCATTTCAGATGATATGGGTATGACATTTGAAAATATTACACCCGCAGTTCTGGGCAGTGCAAAGAAAGTTGTAGTCAGCAAAGATAATACTTTAATAGTTGATGGCGCCGGTGAAAAATCAGCCATCAAGGCACGCGCAGATGAAATCAGAAAATCATTGGAAACAACGACTTCGGATTATGACCGCGAAAAATTAGCAGAACGTTTGGCCAGATTGGTCGGCGGAGTTGCCGTTATCAAAGTCGGCGGTATGACCGAAGTTGAAGTCAAAGAAAAGAAAGACCGTGTTGATGACGCATTGGCCGCAACACGCGCCGCAGTTGCCGAAGGTATTGTGCCAGGTGGCGGTGTTGCATTGGCACGGGCACGCGCCGCAATTGGTTCTGATTTTGTCAAAGGCTTAAACGCTGATCAAATCGCAGGTGTAACAATGGTGTTTGATGCACTGACAGCGCCAGCAGCACAAATTGCAAATAATGCAGGCATCAGTGGTGAAGTTGTTGTTGATAAAATTTTGGCATCCAAAGATTATAATTTTGGATACAACGCACAAACCGGTGAATATGTCGACATGTTAAAATCCGGAATCATAGACCCAGCCAAGGTTGTAAAAACAGCCCTGATGGCGGCCGCATCTGTTGCAGGTGTTATGATAACAACCGGCGCAGTGATGTCTGAAATTCCTGAAGAAAAACCAGCCGCAAATCCAATGGGTGGCGGTATGGGTGGAATGATGTAAAAATAAAACAAACCCCGATCGAATGACCGGGGTTTGTTTTTTTATATTTTGTTTATTTTGATTTGCCAAGTCTTTCACGTGCAAGTTTTGCAACTTTTAACAAATCATTTTTATTATCGCATTTTGTACAATTAGTTTTAATACAACCAATGCATTTTTTTGGAACATAAGTTAATATGACCTTATAACTTTCTTTGTTTTCTTTACTATATTTTTCTATTTTTTTTACACCACGTGCAAATCTGTGGGCAAATATATTAAATATTTCTGAATCATCACCAAATGCTTTTTGTGCTTCTGTAACTATGGATCCATAGTAAAATATTTTATCTTTGACACGTTTTAATCTGCGCATATGCTTTTCAGAATGTCTTACCAGTTTTGTCATCGCAGAATCTGGTCTGCGACGATATCCGTAAAAACCTTCTGGCATACCGATCATAGCAATTTTGTATTGCTGCATAGATGAAAAAATATATCTTGTTATAAAATCTGCATCTTCAAAATAAAACATATTATTGTTAAATCTCAGCATATTATCTGAAATTACTGAATTTCGATACATTACCGAACAAGCGCTTATACGTAAATCAATAAAATTCATAACCTGGGCGTAATTTAGATTTTTTATGTATAATTTTTGTGCCAATATATTTGCTTGATCTGTAAATATTGGCGAAACACCATCTTTATCTATTGGTAAAATATGTCCAGCAGAAAAAGCAACTGTGGGATGTTCATCTAGACAATATTTAAAACTTTCCAAATAGTGGGTATTTATACAATCACTTTTATTAGGTTTAAATCCGATAATATCATCACTGTCAACAAACATCATATATCTGCCAGTTGCAAGATTCATACCAACATTCCGCGATGCAGAAACACCAAGATTAAATTTATTATTTATAACTTTAACATTTTTTGCAGAGCGTCTATTTTGCAGATATTTTTCCAATTTGTTTGCTGTTAAATCCGAAGAAGCGTCATTAACTATTATTATTTCTGATTTTTCTATACCCTTTTGGGCACGAACAGAATCCAAACAATCAATTACATATTTATCAGTATTATAAGCAGGAATAATAATAGATACTTCAGGCTGCCCATTTTTTTTATCAGTCTTGCTAACTTTTTCTGTTTTTACCGATTTCATTAAAAAATCTCTTTCCTATTTATTTTAATCATTAAAACGACTTGGCAATTATCACCGAAATAAAAATACCATAAATTTGGTCATTTTTACAACGGATCGGCATTATGCGACAAATTTTATTATATGTCAACATTTACATATAAACCACTAGCCCCTATTTTTGTATATACATTGTGTATATACAAAAGTTTGTTTAATTTCCAGGCCTTATTGATAAAACTGATGTGATTTTTGTTTGCAAAGCTTGCTTTTGCAGCTTATAATGGCGCCGCATTGGGGCATAATTTAACGGTAGAATACCGGACTCTGACTCCGTTCATGTTGGTTCGAATCCAGCTGCCCCAACCAATTATTTGAACCCTTGTGGTTCGAATAATTGGTTTTGAGTAAACTGATATGAGAACCTTGGTTCGCTTACGAGTCAGCGAGCAGAGCCAAAGCGAAAGTGAGCGTAGTGGAGCGTCAGCGAACGGGAACGAGTTGAAGCAGAGCGCAAAGCGCGAGCACCCATCCAGCTGCCCCAACCAATTTTTATTTGATAATTTTTCTAATTTCATAGCAAAATAACTAATAATGAACTGGAAAATAATATTTAAATCTTTGTTTATATGGCTGTGGATGATTCCAATTGCTTTTATAAACGGAACACGAGCGCAGAAAGAATTATTATAAAAATAATACGCAAAAATTTTTCATAATTTAAAATTTTCATCGAAATACTCTATAATAATTTATGTTAAATTTACCTCAAAATATTATATTAATAAACACGCAAAAGAAACTTTTCAATTTATATTACACCGTTATACAGATGTTTATTTGAAGTTAAGTTAAACTTGACAAATAGATTTTTTTGGGTATCATTCTATAAATCAATGAACAAATGGGGTGACAATGTTCAAAAAACTGAAATTAAAATTAGCAGCTTTAAAATTACAGATAGCCACTAAAAAGGCCGAAAAAGAAGCACGTCGTGCCAAAGCACGCGCAAAGAAATCTACCAAAACCGATTCGAAAAATAAATCGGCAGTCGGTCGCGTATTAAGTTACATTATTAGAATACCTTCTAAAACTTGGAATTGGATTTCTACACGCAATACAATCGGTTTAATAAATTTGGCTTTGCTTGCTGGAATTATTGTTTTATTTTCAATTTTAATTATCGATTTATACGATGCCAACCAAATCAAAAATGGTAAAAATGGTTCTGCATTATTCCGTGGGGCATCTGCAGATGAAACATCAATGACTACAGAACAACGTCGCGTTATTGTTCGCACATCCGTTTCTGTTGGTAAACAACGTACAATTAATACTGTAAGTTTGCCTCTGGAAAAACCGGCAACTGTTTCAACATATGTTTATGAGAAAGTTGTTGTTCCAACCCGTAATTTATCTGGTGACATTATTATTGATGGCGAAGATATAGCAAGCCTGCGTCTTATGCCTGGGGACAATATTTCTGGAAATTTGATTGTACAAAATGTTCGTCGTTTCAAATTACCACACGATATTAAGATAAACGGAAATTTAATTTTACGTAATGCTGGGATTGTTAAATTCTGTGGACCGTTTACGATTACCGGTAATATTTACGTAAGTCGTAATTCATCTTTTGGTCCAATCCCCCGCGAAGCACACCTTGGTGGTCAGGTACTGTTCTAAAAATAAAAAGTATATTTAAAAACGGCCACATGGCCGTTTTTTTTTAATAACTCATACAACTTCGGTAACTGCACGCAAAGATCCATCGCGTGAAAGTTGAACAACATGTAATTTCTTTTTCATTTCGGCAATCAATTCTGAACGTTCATATGCTGGTTGGGTATGCAAAATTCTGTCAGAAAAAGCCTCGTACGCAGCCTCTGCACTTTCAGCATGAATAGTTGTATAAAAATGATCGTGACCAGTGCCCATCATTTCCCACAAAACACTGGCGTTATCGGTTGAAACTTCACCACCTATGATAACGTCTGGTGTCATACGAACAATTAAATCAAGAAGTCGCGCATAATTAAAATTGTTATTTTGTTCTGTACGTGACAACACAAAATGCACACGATTCTTTTGTGGAACTTTGATTTCACGCGCGTCTTCGATTGTTATTACACGCGCATTTTGATCAATCAATGTTAGAATATGATTCAAGAACAAAGTCTTTCCAGTGCTGGTTGCACCAGATATTAATATAGGACTGCCATCATTTATTGCTGTCATTAAACGATCATACGGATCATCTGGCTTTTTCTTGGAGCGTTGTTTTATACTTAATAATTTTTGACCACGTTTAAGGTGGTAATTTTCAAAAGTTATATCTGGTGCCGCACCGCCGCGAATATTTAATGCTATGCCACCCGTCAGATCACGATCATCATACATAACATTAGGACCCGCAATCGCACTGAAACGATGATTGCCAGGCAGAGTAGCATAAACAACTGGCATTCCACGAATTGGGTCAAAAGGTCTTTCGTAAACATTAGCAACACAATGAATCAAATCCATCAAATATTGTTTCGATAATTTTTCGGAATTATACGCAACCCAAGGCTTTGCAGGACCATGTAAACGCATCCATACTTCGCCCGCATGGTTTATAGCAATCTCTTCCACGAATGAAGGTGTAAAAAATTCTTCCAATGGTTTGATTAAAGTGTCTAATACTATATCGCTCATGTAACATATTTTATCAGAAATTCTGTATTGAATCAACGCGCTAAATCTGTTAGAATTCAGAAAACGAGAGATTTTAATATGAAAAAATTATATTTACTCTTTGCAATTTTGGCTTTGCCAATCGCAGGATGTGTTGATAATACAACAAATCAACAACCGGACACTCCTTATAATACACAGGATTATGCCCAGGGTGGATTTGAAGCGCCCTTGATGAACGAGCGCACATCAAATTTTATGCAACCTGAAAATGAATACGCAGGCGTGGATTCTTATAAACCACATACCGAAATTGAAAAAGCAGAATTGAATAATAAATGGAATACTTCCAAAGTTGTTACACGGTGGCAAGAATACAAAGGAACAATGGTTCGTGTTCAGATTTTACTCGGGGATACAGATTTGCGCGAAATGCGTTTACGTCTGATGCAAAATGCAAATGGCACTGATATTGATGGTGATTCACGTACAGTATTGTCAAAGGTTGCAGATTTTGAAATGAAGAAAGTTTGCGGCCGTAACGCAGATTCTTTCGTTATTGTTTATGACAAACCTTCGTTTGAAACTATGCGTCCAACACCGTATTTCGATTATCGTGTTGAATCCCAAGGTGCAACTATGCGTACTTATGGATTTCGCTGTATTTATAAATAATCAAAAGGAAAATGTATGAAAAAAGTATTAGCTATGCTTGCTGTTGTTTTTGCGCTTGCCGCATGTGATAACAGTGCCAAAATTGGTGACACAGTTAAAATCAATTTCGCTGGATTTTTGGACGGCGTTCAATTTCCAGGTGGCACAGCAAATGGTTTTGATCTGACATTGGGCAGCGGACAATTTATTCCAGGATTCGAAGATCAACTAGTTGGGGCAAAATCTGGCGAAGACCGCGATGTCAAAGTAAAATTCCCAGATAATTACCCAGCCAAAGAACTTGCTGGTAAAGATGTAGTATTTAAAGTTACTGTATTAGATGTTAAACACGGTAAATAAAACATCAGATAAAAAATAAAAACGGGTTTTACCCGTTTTTTTTATTTTGCGCGCGGATGCGCATGATTATAAGCCGACATTACAGATGTCATGTCAACTTTGGTATAAAGCTGGGTTGTTGATAACGATGAATGGCCGAGTAATTCTTGCAAACTTCGCAAATCTACACCGTCCGCGAGTAATGCAGTTGCAAAACTGTGACGAAGCGAATGCGGTGTTACATAATCTGGTAATTGTAACGCATGTCGCGCCCTTTCAATAACCTTTTCAGCCATTCTTGCGGACATTGGTAAACCCCGAACGCTTCTGAATAATGGATCAGATGCTTCTTTGCCAAAAGGTCGCAGATACACATATTGTTCAATTGCTTCAAATACTGCTGGTAAAACTGGAACAAGACGTTCCTTGTTTCCTTTACCACGAATACGAAAAATATCAGGCCTCCCCGAAACATCAGCGTTCGTCAAAGCCAATGCTTCTGAAATTCGTAAACCACAACCAAATATAAGCACAACCAACGCAACATCGCGCGATGCAATCCACGGGTTATCAGATTCAGATTCACTGATTTCATTTGTCATATTTTTAATATCTGTCGGCGAAATAGCTTTGGACAGTTTTTTTGGGATCTTCGGACTTGAAATCATCGCGATTGAATCATTTATAATTTTATATTCGCGTGATAAAAAACGAAAGAACGAACGCAACGAAGACAACGCGCGCGCCGTAGATTTATGGGATAAATTACGTTTCTGACGATCAGCCAACCAAGAACGAAAAGCGAAAGTTTCAATGCGTGAAAAATCATTTAACTGGGGGGTATTGCCGCAAAAACGACCGTAAAAATGAATAAAATCATAAATATCACGGCTATACGCTTCGGCAGTATAGTTAGAATACTTTTTTGTATTCAATAAGTAATTGATAAAACTGGTTATTTCTGTATCCATTAAATAACAAATCGACACAGGTTTTTAATTATTTTTACCTGTAATTTTGTCGACAAGTTCCTCTGCTGTTGAAAAAATGCTAATTTCATAATCCTGCATTGATTCTATGAAACCTTCTTGCTGCATGTGAACAAGTATTTGCCCAAAAACATCCCAATATTTTGAAGAATTAAGGAAAAAAATAGGTTTTTTTGATTCTCCGACTTGTTGCATGGTCATAATATCGGTCAATTCATTTAATGTTCCAATACCACCAGGTAATATACAAAAGGCGTCTGATAATTCAAACATTCTTTGTTTACGTTCGTTCAACCCTGGAACCATTTCAATTTTTATCCCTTCGTGAACCGGTTCCTGACGGGCAGTTACATTTGGTGTTGAAACCCCTATTACTTCTCCGCCATTTTCTAGCGCTGCAGATGCGACTGTCCCCATTAAACCAACATTTCCACCCCCAAACACAAGTCTTATTCCATTATAAGCCAGTGCTTTTCCAAGCACTTTCGCCTCTCTAGCGAATTCAGGGTTTTTTCCCATTTGATGACCGCAATATACTGCAACGGATTTCATATTTTTTCCTTTATTTTATGTAATTATAGCATAAAATATCCACAAATGACTGAAAACTTTGAAATTTTTTTAGAAAAAAACTCTGATACACCCATTGCTATTGCTGTTTCTGGGGGTGTGGATTCTATGTATTTGATGAATCGGTGTGCTGGGAAATTAAATAATGCGGTTGTATTAACTGTAAATCACAACCTGCGCAAGACTGCAGCATCAGATACGAGATTTGTTGCAGATGCTGCGGAAAAAATCGGCTTTAAATGTGAAGTATTAGAATGGGTTGGCGCAAAACCAGAAACAGGTATCGAAGAAGCAGCACGTATCGCACGTTATGAATTGCTGACAAATTATTGTCGCGAACATGGTTTTGAAATTTTATTAACTGCACACCAATCTGATGACCAAATCGAAACTTTTTTAATGAACCTTGGCCGCGGCAGCGGAATTTATGGCCTGGCCGGAATTCGCAAAGAGATATTCCGTAACGGAATCAAAATAGTTAGACCAATAATTGATATTTCACGGGCAGAAATTGAAAAATATTGTCATGAAAACAAAATTAAATTTGTTCATGACGAAATGAATGATGATGAAAATTTAATGCGGGTTCGTGTTCGTAAGAACAGACATTTGATGCGAGATAAACTTGGAATTTCAGATGATCGTATTTTATTGGCTATGAAATCTTTGGACCGCGCCCGCAGCGGTCTTGAAAACGAAGTTGAACGAATCGCAACACAAATTGATTCAATTTTCAGTTTCAGCGTTCTTTCAGAATTGATTCCAGAATTAAAACTGAAATTATTATCAACTTTGATTACAAGAATTGGTAAATTAAACTATCCACCACGCTTGCAATCTGTTCAAAATTTATTATATAATCTTGAAACTCGCGCAAGTATGATTATGACGCTTGGAAATTGCACAATTCGCAGATTGAATGACAAAATATTGATCGTCCCCGAAGGAGCAAATATAAGTTTTAACAAAGGCAGAACAAATGAAAGTAAAGCAAGCAAAAGACATTAAGTTTAAATCGGATAATATTACAAACAAAAATAATGATGGTGCAGGAAAATTTCTTTTTTTATTCATAGTATTTTTTTCAATACTTATCGGATATTCATTTTTAAAAACTGATACAAATTCTACACATTCAGTTAGTGAACGTTCCGCAGTGCCACGTATGGTTAATGAAAACGGTTTTCCAATCAAGGCGCCGGTAAAATCAAATCAGAATAAGCCTGTTTCTCTTAATTTTTCGCAAATTCTGGATTCTGCAAAGAATGGTAAAATTGAAACAATGGTTGTGCGTGAAAACCAAGCAACTGGAACATTAAAAGACGGATCATCATATATTGCAACGATTGAACATGATCCATCGTGGCTTTCAAAAATATCTGAATCTGGCGCAGAAGTATCAATTGATAAAACCAAAAATTGGGTCGACCAACTTGGAACATGGGTGCCGATTTTAATGGGTTTATTGTTTATATTTTGGATATGGCGTGGAATTCGCGGCATGTCTGGTGGTGGCGGTGGTATGCCTTCGTTATCAAGACTTAATCCAACAAAAATCGTCAGTGGTAAAACAAAAACTACGTTTGCCGATGTTGCCGGTATTGACCAAGAAAAACAAGAAGTATCTGAAATTGTAGATTTCTTAAAAGATCCAGAAAAATTCAGAAAATTGGGTGCACGTGTCCCACGTGGAATTTTAATGTCTGGTGCACCAGGTACTGGTAAAACTTTACTTGCCCGCGCAATCGCAGGCGAAGCAAATGTGCCATTTTTTGCTGCATCTGGATCTGACTTTTCTGGAATCATAGTCGGACTTGGGGTTGCAAAAATCAAAGAAATATTTGAAATGGCAAAGAAAAATGCGCCATGTATTTTATTCATCGATGAAATTGACGCAATCGGAATGCAACGTGGACGTTCACACTTTAATGATAATGATCGCGAACAAACATTAAATCAATTGTTGATTGAAATGGATGGATTTGCAAATAACAGTGGCGTAATTATTATTGGTGCAACAAATCGTCCGGATATGTTGGACGGTGCATTATTAAGACCGGGTCGTTTTGATCGTCAGGTTAATATTGAATTACCAAACAGTGCCGGTCGCGAAGAAATTTTGAACCTGTATGCAAAGAAAATAAAATTAGCAGATGGTGTAAATTTAAAAGATATTGCCCGCGGGACAACTGGATTTTCAGGGGCTGATTTGGAAAATTTATTGAATGAATCAGCTTTGCATGCTGTACGTGCAGGACGCAAAGAAGTTACCAATGAAGACCTTGAAGAAGCACGCGATAAAACATTAATGGGTCCAAAAAAGAATCGTAAAATGCGCGCCGAAGATATTAAACTGACGGCATATCACGAAGCAGGACATGCATTGGTATCGACAATATATCGTGATATCACAGACCCGATTCACAAAGCGACGATTATCCCACGCGGACGCGCATTGGGTATGGTTCAAAAATTGCCGATTGATGACAAAGTATCAATTACAATTGATGAAATAAAAGCGGATCTTGCAATCAATATGGCTGGTCGCGCTGCCGAAGAAATTTTCTTTGGACCAAATAAAATAACAACTGGCGCAGAATCTGACATTGCCCAATCAACAAGACTTGTTCGATATGCAATCACAGTTGGCGGTATGTCTGATAAAATTGGACTTGTCGCTGTGAACCAATTAAATACTTTTGGTGGTCGTCATCATTTGGAAAATGCTTCCGAAGAAACAGCACGTACTGTCGACACCGAAGTAAAAAAATGGATGGATGTTGCTTATAAAACTGCGAAAGATTTACTGAACAAAAATAAAGTCACAGTTAAAAAATTGGCCGAAGAATTATTAAAGAAAGAAACTTTGACCCGTGAAGAAATCGAAGCAATTGTTATCGGAAAAAAACAGTCTCAACCGACAACAAAAATAAAGAAAAAATAATTTTTTGAATTCTTTGAAAAAGAATCCTAGAATTCAGTTCGGATCAAAAAGGAGAAAAAATGAAAAAATATTTGACCATTGCTTTGTCTGTTTTTGCACTTGCTGCATGTGCGGGACAAAACCAAATAACACCGGCTGCTGATTTAAAATCACAGATTGAACAACAAAAAACAATCGCACGCACAGCCAAAGAAAATGCAAAAGTTGCGGTCGCTGCTTCGAAAGCATCTGTAAAAACCCAGGTTGAATCAGAAAAAACAAATGCAAAGGCAACTGCTGATTATTACAAAGATACAGCAAAAGAAGTCAAAGAAATAGTGACTGAATAAAAATATAAAACACTAAATAAAAAATCCGCAATCGCGGATTTTTTATTGATATGGGCAAGTGTTAGTGGCTGTAAATTCCCCTGCGCTATCTTTGTAATTACCGCTTGGAACGTAACAATTTGACTGTGTCGTACCAACACCGGCCGCGACTGTGCCATAAACCGCAGAACCATCCGTAGCAGTAAAACTTGCCTCGGCGGCACAACGTGTGCATGCATCAGAATTTGCATTTACCTGTGTTCCGTAATATCCAGTACGGCAACGATATCCAACTATTATTGTTGGTAATGTACATGCTGTGCAATCAGAATTTGGTTCACCAACTTTGCCAACTTGTCTGGTGGATCCAGTATTAGACCATACGATATCATCACATTCAAGAAAGCATATTTCACCACAACAGTCACCACTGACGCCACAGCTCCATAAACATGTAGAAGTATTACAATAAGGCGACTCGCCATCCTGACACATTCTTATCGCGAACGAATTATCTGTTATTAAAAATATGCCAATAAACATGGCATATATATAAAATAATTTTGGTATTTTCATTAACGTCCTTTTTTACACAAAGAAAAAACGCCAAAAAACTTGTGTCTGTAAGTTATAAAAATCATGATATAGTAAGCATGACCATGCACAGTTTCTGGGTAAACCCTTTTTTATATCCCTGTTTATCCAGGACGGATTTTAGATTATTGAAAGATTTTTTTCAATCAAAAAATATTTCAATATATAAAAAATCCGGCATAATGCCGGATTTTTATTTCTATAATCATTCTTATTTGATGAACTTTGCGATTTCGACCGCTGTGTCTGACATACGGTTTGAAAATCCCCATTCATTGTCATACCACGAAGCGATATGCAACAAATTATCACCAACAACATTTGTTAATGTTGAGTCAAATATAGAACTGTGGCTGTCGTGGATAAAATCGCTGGAAACCAATGGCTTGTCATTATAAGCAAAGATTCCCTTTAATTTTCCTTCTGCTGCTGATTTCATGGCTGCATTGACTTCTTCGACCGTTGCTTTCTTGGACAATTCAACAACTAATTCTGTAATTGAAACGTCTGGTGTTGGAACACGAATAGCTGCACCATTCAATTTACCGTTCAAGCTTGGTAATACTTTGCCGATTGCTTTGGCAGCACCGGTTGAATTTGGAATAATATTTTCCGCAGCGGCACGTGCACGACGCAAATCTTTGTGGTTTTTATCCAACAATTGTTGATCGCCTGTATATGAATGAACTGTTGTCATCCAACCTTTGACAATACCGAATGATTCATCAACAACATATGCGATTGGTGCCAAACAGTTCGTTGTGCATGAACCGTTTGAAATAATCATATCGCTTGATTTCAATGTATCATGGTTGATTCCATAAACAATTGTAGCATCTGCGCCATCTGACGGTGCAGAAACAAGTACGCGTTTTGCGCCTGCTTCTAAATGAACTTTGGCTTTGTCTGCATTAGTGAAAATTCCAGTGCATTCCATAACAATATCAACACCCATTTCGCCCCAAGGCAATTTTGTTGGATCTTTTTCAGCCAAAACTTTGATTTTATGACCGCCGACTGTGATAACATCACCGTCAACTTTGACCGGCATTGGTAATTTGCCATGTACAGAATCATATTCCAACAAGAATGCAGATTCTTCGGCTGGCATCAAATCATTTACCGCGACGAATTCAATATCTTCGCGTTTTGATTCCAACGCAGCGCGCAAAACCAAACGTCCGATACGTCCAAATCCATTTATTGCAACTTTAACTTTATTTGACATTTTAACTTCCTTTATTTTTTAAATGCTAACCAATTATAACACCCAAAAAATAGAAAACAATACCAAAAAAAGTAATTTGTAATTGCCAGATTTTACGTTATAATTTCGGGCATGAAACATAATTCTTTTGTAATCGCCGGGCCGACAGCGTCGGGGAAAAGCGATTTTGCACATAAACTTGCCACTCGTGTTAACGGGGTTGTAATCAATGCAGACAGTGTCCAAATCTATGCAGGCATAGAAAATATATCGGCATCGCCAATACCGAATTCAGAAATTCATGAAATAGAAGGTGTACCTTATAGATTATATTCTGTATTACCATTGACCAAACAAATCAGTGTTGCAGATTATTTGAATATGGCACGCAAAGAATATGATGCTGCAATCGCTGCAGGCAAAACACCAATATTTGTTGGTGGCAGCGGATATTATATTGGTGTCTTATTAAATGGTATTTCACAAATTCCAGAAATAAGTTCGGAAAACCGGGAACGTGCGCGACAAATGGTTTCCGATTACCCAGATGCAGCAAAACAATTACTAAAAAATGCAGACATTGATTTTGCCTTTACTGATCCGCAACGTATGTCACGTGCACTCGAAGTTTTTTTGGAAACCGGGCGACCATTATCGGAATGGCAAAAACTGCCACGTGTGGGTGCAATAACACCTACGCCGCTAAAAATCTTGATAAACCCGCACCGAGATATTCTGGCAAAACGAATTGTAGACAGAATTCCACAAATGTTATCTGGTGGCGCAATGGCAGAAGCACATGCAATACTGGCAAGTGGTTGGGATCCATCACGTGCAATTGGTGCCGACGAATTAGTAAAATTATTGCGTAACGAAATTTCAGAACGCGCGGCAATAGATAACTGGATTACACGCACAAACCAATATGCCAAGCGTCAACGAACCTGGTTTCGTAACCAATTAGGCGCAGATATCGAAATATCACACGTCCCAACAGATAAGGATTTGGAAATTGTTTTATCAAAATGACGTTGTCAAAGTCTTAATCCCGAATGCTGTGAACACCGGTTACGATTACCGGTTGAACGCGATGGCTGACGTTGGACAATTTGTCCGTGTTTCTGTTATGAATCGCCCTTATGTTGGTATAATAATCAGTGCTGGCGATTCCGGTTTACCACCTGAAAAAATTAAACCAGTGCAAAAAATTTATAATCAGCACATTTCACCAAATGATTTAAAATGGATATTCAAAATGTCCGAATGGACAATGATGCCAGCAGGCGCTGTTCTGAAACTGATATTAAATGTTCCAGAAGCTTTTGATGAACCAAAAACAGAACCATTATACGCATTCAATATAAATGAAAAAATTCGTATAACAGATGCACGGCAATCAGTTGCAGATGCGTTTTCATCAAATGACAATGACCCCATGACAGCATCAGACATTCAAAACATTGCGCGTGTTTCGCCCGCGGTGGTTCGCACACTTATTAAAACCAGAATTTTATTACCTGTCGCAGAACAAGCAATACATATAAAACAAACAATTATAAATTATTTTGATACAAAATCTGTGACTTTGAATGACGAACAGAAAATTGCCGCTGATGCTATAAAATTAGATGGGTTCAGCGTATCGTTACTTGACGGAATCACAGGAAGCGGCAAAACCCAAGTTTATTTTGATTCTGTTATTAATGCTTACGAGTCTGGAAAAAACATTTTGATAATGATGCCTGAAATCGCGTTGACCGCACAATTTATAAAACGTTTCACAGATCGTTTTGGCGCCCCACCCGTTTTATGGCACAGCGCGCTGACAACGGCACGTCGCCGTGATATTTGGCGCGGAGTATCAAATGGAGAAATTCGAATTGTAATTGGGACTCGTTCTGCTTTATTTTTGCCGTGGCAAAACCTGGGGTTGATTATTGTTGACGAAGAACATGACGGATCTTACAAACAAGAAGATATGGGTAATTATAATGCACGCGATATGGCAATTTTACGTGCCAGTATTTCAAACTTTCCGATTATTCTGGCGTCCGCAACACCATCGTTTGAAACAATCAAAAATGTTTTTGATGGCAAATATAAACAAATAAAATTGCATTCACGGTATGCTGGTGCATCTTTGCCAAAAATTGAAACTGTTGATTTACGCATCAAAGAAAATAAATTACAAACTTCAGAACCTGGAAATATTTCTGTCCCTCTGCAAAATGCAATTCAAGAAACACTGGATTCAAATCAACAAGTTATGTTATTTATAAATCGCCGTGGTTTTGCACCAATTGTTCAATGCAAATCTTGCGGATGGGTTGCCCAATGCCCAGATTGCAGCGCGGGTATGACACTGCATAAAAAAACCAACCGATTACTGTGTCACATTTGTGGTCACTTTGAAAATGTGCCAAACAAATGTCCAAAATGCGGTGGTACCGAAATTACAAACCGCGGTTCAGGAATTGAAAAAATCGCAGAAGAAGTTAAACAAAAATTTCCAAATGCCAATATAGAATTAGTATCCAGCGATACAATAATGTCACGCCAAGCCTTACAAAGATTGGTTGATCAAATGGAATCAGGTGAAATAAATATAGTAATTGGAACCCAAATTCTGGCCAAGGGTCATCACTTTCCAAATCTGACATTGGTCGGTGTTATTGATGCAGATATGGGATTATTTGGTACAGACTTTCGCAGTGCCGAAAAAACTTTTGCCCAATTATTCCAAGTTGCGGGACGCGCAGGACGTGGTGAAATTCCGGGACGTGTAATGCTGCAAACATACCAACCAGAACATAAAGTATTACAAGCAATCATTGATGGTAATCGCGATGAATTTATGGCGATTGATATGGATGGGCGTAAATCTGCAAAAATGCCACCTTATGGGCAATTGATTGCATTGATTGTAGAATCACAGAAAGAAAACGTGTTACAAGAGTACTGTAAAAAATTGGCGGAGGCGGCCCCAAAAATAATGGATAATAATTCAAAAATATTAGGCCCGATACCGGCGCAAATTTATCAAATCAGAAATTGGTATCGCATGCGATTTCTGGTCAGTGGCGATGAAAAAACATCGTTGCAACCAATTGTATCGCATTGGCTGGCAAAGGTTAAACAACCATCAAACGTTCGTGTAAAAATAGACGTCAGCCCACAAAGTTTTATGTAAAAAATTAATTTCGTGAATTTTGATAAAGCGACGTCATATTTTGCATATGAAGCGTATGAAATTTTTTAACCGATGAAATACTTGCCAAATAATCATTTGTTGAAAAAGTATTTACTTTTGGCAATTCCAAATATTCTATATTTTCACCCGCTTCAAGGCCGACACGCACAATATTTATTTTGTTTCTGAATATCTGATTTTTTACAACAGCTGGATAAAGCGTAGCTTCGTATACTTTGCCAATTTTTCGTAATGTTTCCAAATCTTTGGATTCCAATATTTTTTTTGGAATTTCAAATGCCAATTGACCCAGAAAATCCTTTTTGGAATTTATTTGTCTTGGATAAATTCCACGGTACACAGTACACCCAGACATTAAATTATTATTATTCAATGCATCAGAATAAGGATCTGAACTGACATTATAAATTGGCGATAAAGATTCATGAATATTTATAAATCTGTGTGATTTAACGGCCAGGTTTGATAATCTTGGTTTATATTTATCAATTATTATCAGCTCAAAATTTCTTTTGCCGAATAACATTTGTTCGATTTTTTCAGGCCGCGATTCTGGGATGTAATAACTTTCGACACCCAATTCTGTCATTTCATGATATACATCATCATTTTCCCAAAATGGCTGTGCACAAATGAATGAGAATTGAACACGCCAATTATCCCGCAAAGCGGTTTCTATGATTGCGCGGGAATTTAGACAATCACCACTTCCAAGAATAAGTATTTCTCTGGCTAACATAATAAACTTCCATTTATTTTTTGTCAGTTATTTTTCGCTCTCCTCGAAAAATCTCCTTGTCATTTTTTTTATTTTACCTTTTGCTTTCTTTTATTCCACAATATTTCAAATTCAGTATTTCTTGCTAATCCACGCAAGTGCGGGTATTTTCCAAAAATTGGATCTGTATCCCAAAGTTCTATAACAGATTTTCCAACTTCGCGTTCCAGTTTTGCAACATCTTTCATATTACGTTTAAAGAATTCATCACCAGTTAAAACCTTGACGACTTGTTCAAAATCGACCGGACGCAAAGTTTCTGCAATTGCCCAATCAGCCCACCATTCACGAACATCGGATCCAATTGTTAAACGTCCCGCGCGCCCACGTCTTTGAAACAGAACAAGCCATTTATGCAATGCAGATGCCGAATTGGACTTATAAGCCCTTAATAAACAATAACAAAAACAAGCATTGCCAAACCGTGTCATTTTATATTTTTTTACTGATAATTATGTCCAAATTTAAAGTATTGTTGCAAAATATCAGACGCTAGGAAAGCAAATAAAAATACTTGCGTTTTTGGGGTTGTCGTTGCATAATCGCCCGAGTATCGGAGTGTAGCTCAGCCTGGTAGAGTGCTGCGTTCGGGACGCAGAGGTCGTGGGTTCGAACCCCGCCACTCCGACCAGATTAAACCGCCAGTTTGGCGGTTTTTTATTTTTCAATCACGCCGTTTATTAAGTTTATATCACTGGGGATTATTGTTTCAATTTTTGTTTTTCTGAATACTGCCAATGGTAATACTGCACCTGCGCGCGCGCCATCCATCCACTTTGGATTATCTGGCATCAATGCCCGCAAGTCATCCATAGTCATTTCAAAAAATATACGCATAGTCCCAGCAATAAATCCAATCAATGAAACTTGGAACGGATGATTTGCATCATCAAACATTGTGTTTTTTTCCAAGGGGTATCCAGACATTTTTTCAAAACGCAATTCGCCTGTGAACAATGCAAAATCATAATCAGTATCAAAATTTACATCTGAAATTTTTGATGCACAGAAATCTTCGATTCTATTCAATTCAACTGCTGCGACTGATTCATTGATTTCTGGAAATGCAGCATTTATATCTGCGACACCAATTCGTAATAATTGCGTCGTCGTTGTGCCATCGCGGCGATATGTAACCAATTCTGTTGTTTTGCCACCCATATTGATGACGAGTACTTTCTTACCGCCATAATTTAATTCGGATGCACGTTTCAGATATGCACCTTCTTGTTCGTGGGTTATAATATTAAAATCAAAACCTAAACGATGAACAAATTCAGAACGAATATCTTGGACTTGGCTGTCTGGGATTTCACGCCAAATTCCGGTTGCAAAAGTTTTTGTATCATTAGGCAAATTCAAAGACAATAGATGTTCAACCAATGCGTCAATCTTGGCCGGTGAAACACCAGTAATTTGGTCGAAACCTTCTTTGAAAAACAGAGATTTTTCTTTGACCAGATCCAAGTGACCATCGCTTGCGCTGTATGTCTTTACGGTGCCAGATCCGACATCAACATAATACTTTGTCATGGGAACCCCCGTGGTTAGTATGTTGAACTTACGTGAGAGTTTAATAAAACCAATACAAAAATTCAAGCATATTATTAAATAAAAAACGCGCCTTTACTTGGCGCGTTTCATTTTATTACATTGCTATGTCTTCGCATTTTTCAACTGGATCAGATGATGTACAGTTGGTTTTGCGACTGTCCCACAATCCAAATAGTCCGCGACTGCCACTGGTCTTGCAATCTTGTTTTACAGTCGATTTACATAAATGACAGTTTCTGGCGTCACGGTTAAATATCGCCCAAGTTTCAGTTGTTACACCACCGGCAGTTACTTTGAATTTATAACCTTCTTGTTTAAGTCCACCCATTTGGCTTTGTCCATGACCACCGGTCATTAATTGATCAGTTGTCAGTCCTGCACCAACGTCATATGAAATCGCGTACGGCGGTGTCAGCGGGGTTGATAATGGATCTGGCGCATCACCAGATGTAGTGGTAGTTGCGCCACTTGATTCTGCCATTTTCTGACACATGTATTGTGCTAAATCTGCTGACGCACCCTTGGTTGCATCTGAAATTGCCTTATTAACCTTTTTATTATAATTTTCATTTGCCTGACGTAATGCAGCAATTGCAATTTGCATTTTAACACTGTTCAAAAGGTTTGGAAAACGTGCACTTGTCTTTTCGGATTTACCAGTGACTTGTTCCAAACTGCGTCCACTGATGCAATATTGAATTTTTGGATCTTGTTCAATCATTTGGGTTACACGATTGATTGTTCCAGCAATATTGTTTAACTCTTCTTCAACAGATGTGATTATACCGGCGGCATTTGCCACAGATGTATTTTCTCTGCGAACCTTTGCAATATATTCTTCAACCCCAAGTTGTCCAGGCGCAAGAATCGTAGTGGTACCATCTTCGGCAACGTCTTTGGTTTTTCCAGAGGCATCACCCATTTTGATTGAACCAAAAGAAATCATTCCAGTAACGCGATAAATTGTTCCATCTTTCTGGGACTTTATTGAACTTGTACCAATTGTATCATCGCTGGCAAATTTATTACAATCTGTCGTTGAACCACAAACTTCTTCCATTTTTGTGCTGACCAGGTTCTGGCAATTTTCAAGTGCAGAATTATCAATATTCAAATACAGACCCATCAACATTGAATCCAAATCATCCATAGCAAACTGTGGGTTATTTTGTTTGCAGACAACCAATTTATCAATTGGGCAAATATCATGAATATATTTATAATCCATACCGACACATTTTTCGAAATTTGAACCGCAACGATCATCAGATGTAAAACAATCTTTGACTTCTTGGGTGCAACGATCGACACGCATAGATTTTAATTTATCTGTGACATAACCCCAAATCAAAGGCTCCATACGTTCGCAAGCGTCAATTTGAACTTTACAAAAGCTGCGCGCCATTTCTGGACGTGATAAACACGAATCCATTGTTGCTACACCTTTGCCTTCGATATCATCTTTACATGCAGTTTGTATACATGCAGAAATATCAGTCAAACATGATTGACGACGTTTTGATTCATTATTAAGTTCAGCAATTTTCAAATCTGGTGCAACTTCTCGGATAAAATCTGACCAAACATTATCACGCACAGCAACGCATTGATCTAAAACTTTTTCACAAATATTACGTTTTGAATCTAAAGATTCCATTGTTGAATCTGCTATTTCAAACTTTGCAACTGTCTGAATATTTGAACCAGCAGTGCTGACAGTTTTAGATTGCATATTTTCATATGCAACTTCGCCAACACATTTTGACCAATCAGATCCGCAAACATCGGTACCATTCATACATTTTCTGAATTCCAACATACATTGTCCGCGATCAAATTTATTTGATGATTCAAACGAAGTAAGTCTTGCATCGCGAATACTTTTTTGTGCATTAGCAAAAACCGTATTCACAGATTCCTGCATTTTTGCAATAGTATTTCCAAATGCACGACAATCGTTTCTGACCTGTGTCGTGTAAAGCTGGGTTAACAGATTTGCATCAGAATTGCATGAATCAGGCATACGCGAAATACATAAATCACGCGCCCCAACTTGCAAAGCATCACCTGTTTTAGTGCTGAGATTTTGTTCATTTTCAGTAAAAATATCTTCAGATTCATCGGGAGAAGATGTATTCCACATAGAAAGCAAATTTGCTTTTTTATTTTTTGCTTCGGTATCTTCCAGAGAAATAACGTTTCCCGAAGAATCATAACTGCGCTCTCCACCGAAAACAATATCTGCCTTGGCACCGGCTTGGATTTTTTCGACTTCTACTGTGCTTAATGTTTGTGCATTGGCTAACTTTGAATTCATTTCAGAAATCTGTTTTTTATAACCAACACCTTCGTCAGAACATGCGCATGTACCACCATCCAAAGTTACTGGACCGTCTGGAATATTCAATACAGTACTGTCGCCTGCGCAAAATTGATCCATACAACCAAAGTAAGAATTATAACAATCTTGGGAATAAATATTCGATGCTTCTACCTTGGCACGAACACCGGTCGCATTTCCAACAACACTAACTGTCTTTGCACCACCAGTTCTGGCCGCAATGGTTGCCGCAGAAACTGATAATGGCACAATACAAGACACAGACAATGCCAATATCCAAATATTTAATTTTGCTTTTATCATTAATCTCTCCACAAAATAATTTTATCTGTGTTTTACATATTCACATCTTCGCAAGATTCTATTTCTTGACAGAAAGTTTGCTTACCACCTGTGAATAATCCACCAATTGCGCCTGCAACACCGCCGATCAGACTGCCCCAACCTGGCAAAGCAGCTGTACCCATCGCTGCACCACCGGCTGCCATTTTTGCGGCAGATGCTGCTTTTGATTCGCCACCTTGTTCACAAACTTTTTGAACACGACAAATATGACAATTACGAAGCGATGGTTCAAATGAAACAGATGTTACCCAAACGCCCGGATTGTTTCCACCGCGATCACCTTTGTTTGAATCTTTTTCTGACGCAAATAAATCATCACAAGCAGCACGTGCTGATTCTACATCTTCTTGTTTTGCAAGCTCTGCTTTGCGCGACACATATGCACGTTCGGCACGTTTTTCAGCATTAAATTTTGCCAATGTTTTCGCAGTATTAAATATACTTACACCCAATTTATTTCTGCCAGATGGCTTATTTGTATCACTGCATGCAGCAACCGTTTGGTCTTTTTCAAACTGAACAAAAAATTCATCAACTGCGGCATCTGCATTTGTGCGCCAATCAACCTTGTCTGTTGATTTTTTCATTGCAGCAATTTGACCGTCTGCCGGCAAACATGCCATATCTGTACCACAAACACGACCCAAAGCTTCTGCAAAATGATTAACACAACCAACCATCATTTGGTAATTCATCTGGAGCAATGCTGCAGAAACAATAACATCAAATTGATTTTGTCCACGGCAAGATGGAAACATATTTTGTGGGCACATTGCAATAATGTCTTTAGAGCTTTTACCAACACATTCAGCTTTGTCGTAATTTACACCACATTTATCTTGTAAACATTTATCCACATCGTTCTGGCAGAATTGAATTCTTAAAAACCCAAGTCTGTCACCAACAGAATTTTTAATTCCTGGAACCATTGATTCACACTCTTCAATCACAGGACAAATTCCTGACGCAATATTAACATTATCAAGACATTGTGAATTTGTGTCCGTTGAACATGAATTTTCTAAACAATCTTGTATACGTGCAAAGCAAGTTCCACGACGATTCTGATCTGCGAATTTTGCAGCATTTTCTAAAACCAGTTTCGATTCGTCTTGCCAATCTTTCTTAACATAGTCGCGCACAGCCATACATTGATCCAAAACATTATCACACGCATTGCCGCGTCTTGCCAATAAATCAGTATCAAGGCAATTTTCAAAATTCGCGCCACAACCACCTTTATCTGCAACACAAGATTTATAAGCGATCAAACATTCACCACGATTATATTTATTAGTAGTATCAAGCATCGCAAGACGTGCTTCACGCACAGCTTTTTCTGCGGCTGTCTTATTATCGCTTGCTATTTTTTTCTGATCATCAAGGAATGTGCTGAAAGTTTTGCAATCGCTTGTAACCTCACGACTATAAAGTAATTCTTCCATATTAGCGTCAGATCCACATGCTGTCAGACGATCTTTACATGATTCCGCAGCCATATTATAAAGGTTTGTACCAATATACATATCCGAATCGAGACTTTCTCCATTATCAGAACTGCCGCCGCCAACCCAATCAGCCAAACTCATTCCGGTGACTTTGGATTGTGCCTTGGCTTTATCACTTGTTCCAAAAACTAAATTTGCTTTGGCCCCAAGTTTTTCACGTTCAACACCTTCGGTATAAAGTTTATCAGCAGATGATTGAATATCGCTGATTTCTTTAATTCTTGATTTTGATTGAATAATATTGTCAGAACAAGCGCAACGGGCACCTTCGGAATCATCAAGCAAACAAAATTGATCCATACAACTGCGATAAGCATCGCGGCAACCCCCACCCGTTGTTGTACCAGATTGTGTTGTTTGTGTATTTATTGTTGTTCCTGTCGCAGTGGACACAGATGCAATTACCCCAGGCTGTGCAGTTGTCGTTGTTACAGAACCTTCGACAGTACCATCAGGCAAAGTACATTTTCCCGCAACCACAACTGAATTAGAATTTTTGCATGCAGGCGCAGATGGAACACCGCCAGCGGCACGGGTTGATGCCTGCGAAATTCGAAGCCCTACACGACTTGAATCAATTGCGTCAGCGCGACTTGCCGCATTTGCAGAAGATATATAAAACAAACTGACCAGCGTAAATAACGCCGCAAAGAATTTCTTTGTCATCCCACCTATCCTGTATACTTATTATTTATTTTATCAAAGTTTTCAAAATTGGGCAACGATAAAATTCACCCCCAAAGCGGAATAAACCTGATTTCTAAAAAATTCTTGCATTTAACTAATTTTGCCGGTATAGTTTCCCAGCATTGCACCCATAGCACAATTGGATAATGCGTCTGACTACGGATCAGAAGATTAGGGGTTCGAGTCCTCTTGGGTGCGCCAAAATTACATCAAAGGATTATTTTCAAATGTTTTCTGTATTGCTTGTTCTTTTGATAATCGTATCTGTAATAATGATCGGTGTCATTTTAATTCAAAAATCCGAAGGTTCTGGCATATCTGGTCAATCCGCGGCATCTATGTTTGGTGGTGCTTTGACCGGCGCTTCGGCTGGAAACTTTTTAACAAAGACAACTGCATGGCTCGCAACTATATTTTTTGTTTTATGTGCTGCGCTGGCATTGATTGTTTCAAACGATAGCAAACACGCACGTCAATCAGAATTACGTTCTGAATTGGTTGCCCCAGAACAGACACAACCTGCCCCAGTTGAACAACCAATACAAATCCCAGAAAATTAAATAAAAAATATGAGATTATAAAAATCCGGCATATTGCCGGATTTTTTAATTCATTATTTTTATTGTTATGCTTGTTGTTGACCAGCAGGTCCAGTCAAAGGACGCGCACGTTCAACAAAATTTATACGACCTTTATCTAAATCATACGGGGTCATTTCTACTTTGACACGATCGTTCACATTTACCCAAATACGTGATTTACGCATTTTCCCTGAAACTGTGGCCAAAATTTCATGACCGTTTTCAAGTTTTACGCGAAACATTGTATTTGGTAACTTGTCGGTAACAACGCCACTGAAAATTATAATATCATCTTTTGCCATAAAATTTTATCCTTTGATTGACTTTGTTTGATTCTATCGGTGCCGTTCGAGAAAATCAAGAAAAATCATCTTGCACCAAGCACTGATTTTTTATTATCATTGCACTCGGAAGGATTTATGAAGAAAATTCCATTTGTCTTTTTATTTGCGGTCATACTTATTTCGGCCACAAATGTGCACTCCGCAACACGCAGTGATTCAACTGCGGTGACCGTTGCACGCAGCACATCTGTAAATAATATTCAAAAAAATCAAAGAACTCAGAATAATTCAGCACCATCTTTGCGTAACCGAAATTCTAATTCTTCAATTTCTGCAACCAGCGCATCAAGAACGACTTCTGCACGTACATCATCAGTTACACAGAATAAAAATCAAAAATCTTCTGCAAAGACATCTCGAAATGCGACAAAAAATGTTATAACTAATCAACGCTCGGTTTCTTCGGGCAATTCGCATTCACGTGCTGCATCAACCCAGGACACAAATTCGACACTCGTTCTTGGCGATGGCTATAATGAATGCAGAGATGTATATTTTACATGTATGGATCAATTTTGTGCCAATGCGAATGATACATATCGTCGGTGTATTTGTTCTTCACGAATTGAAGAGATAAAAAGAAAAGAAAATGCACTTGAAAATACAAAGTCGCAATTGCAAGATTTTTCTGATTTAAATATAGATGTTATTTCCAAATCTGGATCCGAAGTTAAAGCAATGGTAACCGCTTCTGAAGGTGAGGAAAAAGCAGCCTCTACAAAAGATACAAGTGAATCTGCACAAACATTATCGGGTATCAGTGATATTTTAAGCAAAACCAAAAGTAAAGCTTTGTCAAATGGTGGAACTTTGGATATTGCAGGTGATATAAGTTCTATATGGGGAACAACTGACTTGGCCGGGGGCGCAGATTTAGCAAATTTATCCGGGGAAAAATTATATAACCAAGTTAATGCACAATGTATGAATCTGGCATCAACAAGCTGTCCAAAACAATCAACACTAAATATGGTTGTTGCTGCGTACGGTATGTACATAGAAAACGATTGTAACGCACTTGCAAATAATCTTAAAAAACAAAGTACGACTACACAGACTACAATTCGTGAAGTTTCTGCACAAATGCAGGATGAACGTTTGAAAACTTATGATGCACATAATTCTTCATCAATTAATGATTGTATCGCACAAGTTCGTAAAGACATAACTACCGAGACTGCATGTGGTACAAACTATGTTCATTGCCTGGATATTACCGGTCAGTACTTAAACATAACCGATGGAAAACCTATTTATTCTGAAAACTTTTATCAACTTGAAAATATGACAAGTTTAGACGGCGATGTCCTAACTAATCAAACAAATCATATTTTAGTTGAAACACTTAATAAAAAAAGACAATTTGCTGAACGCGGTCTTAATACTTGCAGTGATCTTGCAGATGAAGTTTGGGAAGAATTTTTACGCCAGGCAATTGCTGAAATTTACCAAGGACAACAAAATGCTATTCGAACAGTTAAAAATGAATGTATTGATGTTGTAAATTCTTGTTATGACGAACAGTTAAAAAATCTTAAAGACTTCTCTAATGTCAAAGAACAATTATTACTTGGTCAACGTGTTGAATTATCCGAAGAAATGTGCAAAAACAAACTAGATACCTGCTCTAACCTTTATGGTGGTGGTCCAAATGGACTCGAAGATTTACTTGCCGCAGCTCAAAATACAAATACCATGCGTATATCTGATAATTGTAAACAAACTTTGCTTGATTACGCGAAAGAATTATGCAGCCCACGCGCAAGCGATACAGCGCACGCTTATCCTTACGATTGTCGCGTTTACGAACCTGGTGAATTAATATACGCTAATAATCCATCATGTTATGCAAAATTGGTTATTGAAGTCTCTTCAACGGAAGTTTCTTCGCCGACATGCGAAGGTGCTGATGTTCCTAGTGCAACTGTTGGATATATATGTCCATTAAAATGTTATAAAAATTGTAATACTGGTTATCAATTAAAGGATTCAAGTTGCGCAAATGTATCTACATGCCCATCCGGTCAATGCTGTGTTTGTGTTGTTAAAACAAATACTGATATTATTACCAATCTTGACCAAGCGTGCGGAACTTATTCAAACAGTTTGTATGCAAAAATTGCAAGATATGCCAAAGATTCATGTATGCGACCATCAACTGCCACAAGTACAAAAGAATATTTATCAAATGATGTTTTGATGGATGTAAATTCAGTTATGGATTCTATTAAGATTGATATGCAAAAAGCATTACAATCTGAGTGTGAATCTACACTTTATAATGGCACATGGAGTAACATACCAGACAATAGCGGCTCTACTACAAATACAAATTTCTATAATAATGTGTCACCTAATAGCGGATGGGGAACATGTAAATAAATTTAAGGCAATAACCTTATAAAAATGTTATAATAGTTCGAATGAAAAAGATAAATATCGTTCTTAATTGTTTCTTATTTGCCACAATTTCATGTGGAGGTGACGCTGTCGCTTTGAACAGTCCCTGGTGGTTACAAACCACAATTTGCCGTGTAAATACTTCACAATGTTGGCCATCTGGGGCAGCAATAGATACAGGAATGTGGGATGCAGACGCAAATTGCTGGGGAATGAAAACTGTTTGCGAAGAAGCAACGACAAACGGCAGCAGTGATGATATGATTTCAAAAACTAAATTACTTGCTGGAACTGGAATAAAATCAGATTTTGATACAAATTCTTTATCAGTAAACAAAGATTGTTGGGGTGCGCGAAAAACAAGAAACAGCGGTTCCGAAGCATTAGTGGGTTCAAATTATGTCAAAGTTTTTTGTAATGGTGTTTTAGACGATTCGGATGAAACTGTAAATAACGGTGAAATTATTACATCTGGTTCACAGCCAAACTGTCAAAATCTTGCCTCAAATGGTTATGTAGCCATTTTGAACGGCAGTTGTTATGGAAAATATTTCAAACCATCGAATTATTTAATTGAATGTGATGGTGGTGAATTGCCTTCTCGTATAATTGCTCTTAATGGTGCATCGGATCCACAGTACAGAACTTCAACAACTCCGATAACTGCAAGTGCAGCAACAGATATATTTAATGCTATGCGTGCTGCTTCTAAGGCTCAGAAGAGCAAATACTTTAATAATTAATTATTCTGCCAGATTGCCTGCAAATTCAAGAACTCTTTCGACACCGCTCAGATCTTTATATGCTTTAATAAATTTCCAATTGTAAAATATCTGTCGAACTGCTGCGCCCTGACAAAGTCCAATTTCTAAAAATATTCGCCCAGTTGGTTTTAATAAAACTTGTGCAACACGTTCAATATCATAAAAAGCTCCCAAACCGTCAGCTCTTGAGTACAGAGAAATTTTCGGATCAAATTTTGCAGCATAATTTACACGCGGATCGCCAATTGGAATATATGGCGGATTAGAAATTATTATGTCGTAACTTTTGAATCTGGCGTCATCACTCATATTTTCAAAATTTGCCTGTTTTATTTTTATTCTGGAGCAAAGACCTAAATTTTTGACGTTTTTCCTTGCAACACGAACTGCACCATAAGAAATATCTATACCTGTACCATGGGTCGAGTTTGGTAAATTCTTGATAATACTGCAAATCAAGCACCCAGTCCCAGTCCCCAGATCAATAATTTCCAAATTTTCTGTATTATTTTTGGTTCTTTCTAAGACTGCTTCGACCAAAGTTTCACTGTCCGGACGTGGATCAAGTGTTTGTTTTGACGTATAAAAAGGTAATCCGTAAAACCATTTCTGACCAATAATCTTTGCAACGGGCATCCCAAGCTTTAAAGCATGGCCCGCGATAAATATTTTCCAATCTCTTATTGGTGTATTTTTTTTGTATTTATTGAAAATATTCTCTGCAACAAGCTTTGCATCCCGTGTTGAATTATGCTTACAATCACGGTTCAAAGACCGTTGTTTTTTTAATTTTTCAAATGCTTGATTTAATTCCATAAAAATATTATACTGCCGCCTGTGACTGAAAAGCAAAAAAAAGTTTTTAATCCTAACTCGTGGGCACGGACAGCAATCTGGTTTGCCATAGTTTTTGCCACCATTGCTGCGGCACTTTTGGTAACGGATAAAAAAACTGGAATTTTATCAATAAATAAATGTGAAACTTCGCTTGCTGTGCAAAGCGGAGATACACTGTCTAAGTTATTATCTGGCCAGGGTATGAACCCAAACGAAATTTTCCAAATTGATCAATTATTGCGTGCTGAAAACGTTGCAAGTTTGCGTGCAGCAAGTGACAAATTGGTTGTATCCCGCAAAGCTGATGATGCGCCTGTTAATAAAATTGTGCTTGTGAACGGACCATGGCGTCAAATAGAACTGTCTTGTAACGAAGATGGAATATGGGGCGCAAAAACAATTGATATTGAACGCGACACAAGAATGGTTCGTAAATCTGGTGAAATTAAAGATGGTGATTCTTTTTATACTGCTGGCACTCGTGCGGGGATTCCACCTTCTGTTTTGGCAGATGTTTATGATTTGTTATCTTTTGAAATCGACTTTGAACGTGATATTCGCTCTGGGCAAGAATTTTCTGTTCTTTACGAAGAAAACTATGCATACGGAGAACTTGTTAATAATGGTTCTGTAATTTCGATATCTTTTGATGCGTTGCGCGGTAATGTAAAAATGTATAGATTTAAAACGGCCGCTGGTAAAATTGGTTACTATGACGAAAATGGAAATGGTGCAATTAAATCTTTGAAACGTACACCTATAAACAATGCACGTGTCACAAGTTCTTTTGCACTTAACAGAAAACATCCTGTACTAGGATTTACGAGAGCACACAAAGGTGTAGATTTTCGCGCTGGAACCGGAACACCTATTCCATCAGCGGGTGCAGGTCGCGTTATTGAACGCAAGTTTGGGAATGGATACGGTAACTATATAACTATTCGACATAATGGAACTTATTCAACACGTTATGCACATATGTCACGCTTTCAATCGGGTGTTACTGTTGGAACAAATATTCGCCAAGGTCAAATTATTGGGTACGTTGGATCTACTGGAATTTCAACTGGGCCACATTTACATTATGAAATTTTGATGAATGGCCGACAAGTAAATCCAATGACTGTAAAATTGCCAGCAATTGACAATCTAAACCCATCTGATAAGGCAAGATTTATTGCTTTGCGTAAAGATATTGATAACGCAAGTGTTCTGCTGACACAGATGCCAAATATGTTTGTACAAATGTAAAAATTTCTGAATATATTTATACCACTATCACCAATACTACTTTTATTTCTACACCAGTTATTAAATAAAACCATAAATATAAATAACTATGAATGTATAAGTTTTTAACTTTAGTAGTTATATTTGAATTACAAAATCAAAAGTTTACTGTCAGAAAACTTTTAACGGTTATGTTTAAATACAAATTTGATTGATGTTTACAGTTATTTAACAAAATGGTGTGCAAAAAAAAATATCCCCAAGAAAATATCCTGGGGAATTTTGTTTACAACTTCTCATTAAATTACGAGCATGTTCCACCATTTGCATTCGGTGTATAAACAGTATTGCCATAGCACAATGCAGATCTTATGATAGAATTATTATCACTCTGACCTGTTACACTCGAGCATGTGCTTAGTTGTGACGAACATGCGGATATAGCCGCAGTTTTCACACTTCCCGCGACATCAGTGCTGTAACCCTGGATTGCACCATTTGTAACTAAACATGTACGAACATCGTTTATGCAATTTTCAGCATAATCTGACAAGACTTCATCTTGTTTTGCTTTGATTAAAACCAATGTACGTTGCAGATAACCATCTATTGCCTTATTGGCTTTATCATATGTTTTCGTTGTAGCATTGTATGAAACATCTTGGCATTTATTTAATACCGAAACGCACATTCCATAGTTACGACCATTCAGATTATATCCGATTTTATCCTGGATATAGCCAACCATTCTGTTTGTATCATTAGTTGCCGCACCAATATCAGTAGAGATAAGTTGTGATAAAGTACCTCTGGTATCAACCCATGGATTGCTTACATTGCTTGAATAATTCCAAACTTTGTAAAGACCAGTTGTTGGAACGGTTGTAACTGTACCATCCAATGGTTTACCAGGTCTGCTGCCAACAACAACTTCGCCATTTACAATGAATGTTCCGGTCGGATCAAGACAGTTTTCATAATCAGATCCACAAACAAATTCATCTTGCATACAGCTGTCAAGCGCATTGATACAACCGCGCAAGTCATACGAATTTTTCTGTTGGGCAACTGCCAGACGTGCTTTTTGCAAAACCGCTGTTGCGTTACGCACTGTACGACGCATATTTGTATTTGCATCATCAAGCGAGCGTTCATATGCAATACATTGTTTATCGATTTCCAAATCGTAACCATTGGTGATTATATTTACATCTACACCTTGGGTTTTGCAGTTATCAATCACAGATGTTTTGCAACGAGCCGAAGCGGTCTTGTACAATTCTGCACCACGTTGATTTGAAACGCTTGTACTTGATGAATCACCAAACAATGTTGCCAAATCAAAACTTCCACCACTGAAATCAGTGCTAAATAAAGCGGTTAAATCAATTCCATTACTTTCTGCGCTGCTGGTCGCATTCGGAGCTTTAATATCAACAATCAATTTTTTGATATTATCCAAATCTGTTCTCAGCTGTGTAGTATCAGTACGACCGGCCATTGTTTGTTCTGCTTCGGTTTGAGTGAACAAAGTTTCAACATCTTCCTGACCCAACCCAATATATTGAATTTGTTGTGCAACATCTTGCAATTCTTCGGTCGCAGATTTCAAAGCTTCTTCGGTTTTCTGATAATTCTTTACATTCGACGAACAAGAACAACGTCCTTGGTTATCATCCAACACAGCGCAGAAGTTATCCATACATGAATAATATTGTGCTTTGCAAAAATCTGTCATCTGTGCAGTCTGTTCCATATTCGAAGCAGTCGTAGCAGCATCAGTTACTGTTGTAGTTGTTGTTGTCGCAGCACGAACTGTCGGTGCACGCGCGATACTTGTTGTTGGGCGAACACTTACACGCGCAGAACTTGAACTTGTATACAAAGGTGTATTAACAGTGTCAGATTGTAATAATCCGGCACGTGCAGAATTTGCAGACGATGCAGTTGTGCGACGTGTTGAAACAGACGAGTCTGACGAACCGCCACTGCGGCTGCCAGCTGATACAGGGGCACGTTGTGTTAATTGACTGCCCGTATTTGAAGTTGAACGATTTGAAACCGTACGAGAAGAAATGGAACGCGAAGGTACAGCGCGCGAAGCATTGCTCGGGGCGACATGCGTTACACTGCGACTAATATTTTGAACATTTCCGGTCCGAACCTTTACAACCGCAGGTGCTGCCTGTGCTGCTTGTTCTGCAGATACTTCTTCATCTGACTGAATTTGATCTTGATCTAAGAAAGCGCCGCTGTCATCGGCATATTCAACCTGATTTTGCTGTTCAGATTGTTCATACCAGTCTGGAACGATTTCCGCAAACGCTGGTAAAGTTAGCAATCCGCATAACACTGCGACAATTTTTTTCATAGCTAGTCCTTCCTATTGAGAATAATTTTATCAGAAAGTGAAAAAAAATAAAAGTAGAAATTTAATAAGAAATGCAAAATGTTAGAGCCAGATTTTTAATCTTTATTTCAATAAAAAAAGCGACCAAAATTTAATTTTCGATCGCAATTTTAAATGTAAAATTAAATTCTTTAATTTCCAAATTTTCCATTTCTTGGAAACCCAAGTGGAACTGTATGTCCTTGTGATGCACGTTTACCAACCCAAGGCAGAAAATCGTCAATTTTTGTTGTTCCACGACCGTTTGTCCAACCAAAACCTTCGGAACGGGAAAAGAACATTGCGTCCATAACATAAGTTTTTTCTGCATTATATTTTTGCAGCATAACACCTTTGCCACGTGACATTTCCGGAATTTCAGATGCTGGGAATATCAATAATTTATCGTTACTGCCAACAATCGCACAATATACATCATCTTTGATTTCTGGTGCCATGATACACAAAATAGCTGGATTTTTTTCATCTGTGTTCATTACTTGTTTGCCGTTTTTTGTCTGCGCCAAACAATTTTCACCATTAACAATAAACCCATTTCCATGTCTGCCAACTATTAAATATTTGGCTGATTGATCCAATACAAAAGCTGATAAAATAATATCTTCGGCACCAATATCAGCCATCATTCTTACGGACTCGCCAAAACCACGGGCCGAAGGTAAATCAGATGGTGTCATTGAAAACATTTTTCCACTGCTGACAAACAAATTAATTTTATCGTTGCTTTGTGCGTGGAATGCAAATTGTAATTCATCGCCTTCTTTGAATTTAATATCCAATGAATTTAAATCCAAATGACCCTTTGCTGCACGTATCCAACCAGCCGTAGATAATATTATTGTCATTGGTTCTTTTTCAATAAATTCTTCGGTATCTATTACTGGTTCTTCGCCTGCTGGTGCCCATTCTGTGCGACGACGACCCAAAACCGTTGTTTTAGCATACGTTTTTTTGATATCTGCAAACCATGCTTTTAATTGATCATTTTGCGCTGATTCTGATGCCAACAAAGCTTGCAATTCTTTTTGTTCTTTGCGCAAGTTTGCATCTTCTTTCTTAATTTCCATTTCTTCTAATTTACGCAAACTGCGTAAACGAGTGTTCAAAATTGCTTCGACCTGAATATCTGTCAGACCGAATTCTTCCATCAAAACAGCCTTTGGATCATCTTCGGTTCTGATGATTTCAATTACACGATCCAAATTCAAATAAACAATCAGCAAACCACCCAAAACCTCAAGACGACGTGCAATATTTGTTAAACGCCAATTTGTACGACGACGCAAAACATTTTTTTGATGCGAAATAAATTCATTCAAAACTTCGCCAATCTTCATTACACGCGGAACACCGTTTGAATCAATAACGTTAAAATTCATATTAAAACGTGATTCTAAATCTGTCGATTGAAACAAATGCGCCATTAATTTTTCAGGCTCGATATTTCTGTTCTTTGGTGTTAAAACAATACGAATATCGGTTGTTGATTCATCAGCGATATCTTCTAATAATGGTAATTTCTTTGTATCAATCAGGTTTGCAATTTGTTCAACCAATTTTTGTTTTCCGCCACCTAAAAAGAAAGGTATTTCGGTAATAATTATTTGATATGCGCCACGATCAAGTGTTTCAGTTGTCCATTTTGCACGAATACGAAAAGCGCCCCGCCCTGTGTCATAATTTTTTACAATCGTATCGAAATCGTCAATTAAAATTCCACCAGTTGGGAAATCGGGACAAACCATTTTTTTCATAATCTGTGCTGTCGTAGCATCTGGTTTATCAATAACAAGTGTAAGCGCGTCACAAACTTCGCTGACATTATGTGTTGGAATATTTGTAGCCATACCAACCGCGATTCCCATTGCACCATTGGCTAATAAATTTGGAAATGAACCCGGCATAGCAGTTGGCTCGACTGTGGTTCCATCAAAATTTGGAAGCATATCAACACTGTCTTCATCCAAACCGTCCATAATCATCATTGACGCATTTGTCAGTTTTGATTCAGTATAACGATAAGCCGCCCAAGGGTCACCATCAATATTACCGAAATTACCCTGGCCGTCGATAACTGAAAAGTCTTGGGCAAGACGAACCATTGCATCATAAACAGACGAATCGCCATGTGGATGATAATGACCCAAAACGTCACCAACGACAGTGGCGCATTTACGAAATGTTGAATTCGGAGATAATTTTTGACGCAACATAGAATATAAAATACGACGATGAACCGGCTTTAACCCGTCACGAACATCGGGTAAAGCGCGATCAATAATTGTCGAAATTGCATATGATAAATAACGCTGCCCCAATGCTTCCGATAATTGTTGTGGTAAAATATTCTCTGAAATTACTGTTTCTTTTGACATGGCTTAGAAATTAAAACATAAAATAAAAAATCGCAAGCGGAATTTCAAAAATGAAAAAATCCGGCGAATTGCCGGATTTTTAATTTAGAACCCAAACACCATTCTTTGTTTTGATTGACGTTTCTTTTCCTTGCGGATGGCTTCTTCTTTCAAACGTTTGCGCATTGTTGTCGGCTTTTCATGACGCTGGCGTTCTTTACTTTCACGATAAAGTCCTTCTTTTTGGGACTTTCTTTTTGCAACGCGCAATGCCTGTTCGACGTTATTGTCGCGCACTAAAACTTTGACCATACTTAACACCCCCTTTACAAGGCTTGAATTTTTAACTTGGCCAAAGTATTGCCTATATAAGCCGCAAAAGCAAGCAAAAATTAAATTTTGACATCAGACGCCAATATTTGTAGTATGTTCAAGATATCACTTAAAACAAAAGCGAGATTTATGTTAAAGAATTTTACTGCAAAAATTAAAGGCTTTATTAAAAACGACGATAAGGACAGCCAATTAAAGTGGTCACTTTATGGTCGTGTTTGGCGCGAAGTTGGTAAACCATATTGGAAATGGTTGTTGATGGGAATTATCTGCACCATTATCGCAGCCGGGGCCGAGGCATATTCAATAACACTTGTCAAAAAAGTAATTGACCAAGGATTTATTGAAAAAAGTATGGATGCTCTCTATTTTATCGGTTTGCAAATCATAGCCGCTTTTGGATTCAAAAGTGCCTTTAATTATTCTAAATCACTCATTATGTCAAAGGCCGGTCTTATGGCATCAAGCGGTCTGCAAAGCCGAATTTTCAGAAAAATTATGGGTGTTAATATCGGAAAATTTATATCTGATGGCCCTGGCAGATATATGAACTATTTCGGTGTCCAAGCCAATGCCGTATTAAATTTGGTAACTGGGACAATCATAAGTATTGTTCAAGATACAGCGACATTGATTATGATGTTCGGATTGATGTTATGGTATGCACCACAAATGGTCGCTGTTTTATTATTTTTGGTCCCAGGAATCATGGTACCACTTATAATAATTACACGTAAAAAACGTAAACTTACACGTCAATCTTTTGGAATTGCAAATAATGTAAGCCAACATATAAACCAAACATTGCATGGAATTAAAACTATTCAATCATTTGGAACAGAAAATTCAGAATCTGGAAAGTTTGAAAATATTTTAAAAACTTCTGTAAGAAATTCTTATAAGAATACTCAGGTCAGCTCTCTGCAATCACCATTGCTAGAAATTATGATTTCTGTTGGACTTGGAATTGCATTAATCGTTGGTGGACATTTTATAACAACTGGTGCTATTTCAACCGGTGATTTCACAGCATTTATACTTGCTTTAACCGCGGCATATAAACCCGCCAAAGCCGTTACAAATGTAAACAACAGCATTCAACAAGGTTTAATAGCGTCTGAAATACTGTTCGATTTTCTTGACAGTAAACCGGCAATTACCGATTCTAAAAATGCCATTGAACTTGTTCGTGGAAATATGAATATTTCTTTCAAAGATGTTTCTTTTGCTTATAACACAGCTGATGGAAATATTTTGCATAATATAAGCCTTGAGGTAGGATCTGGTAAAATATGCGCTTTCGTTGGTCCATCTGGCGGTGGAAAAACGACTATGCTGAATTTAATTGAACGTTTTTATGATCCACAATCTGGAAAAATTTTAATCAATAATCATGATATTAAAGACTATACTCTGAAATCTTTGCGAAATAATATCGCAGATGTTTCCCAAGACGTGTTTTTATTTAATGGGTCCATCGCAGATAATATTAAATACGGTGCACCAGACGCAACACAAGAACAAATAGAAAATGCTGCACGCGCTGCAAATGCACACGATTTCGTACTTGGTCTGCCACAAGGTTATCAAACAAACGTCGGAGAACGTGGCGCTTTGCTTTCTGGCGGACAAAAACAACGCATTGCGATTGCACGTGCAATATTAAAAGACTCGCCTATATTATTATTGGACGAAGCAACATCGGCATTGGATACACAGTCAGAAAAATTAATCCAAGCAGCTCTCAAGGAATTGATGAAAGGCCGAACTACTTTCGTCATAGCGCACAGATTGTCTACGATTTTGGATGCTGATATAATATGTGTGATTAAAGAGGGTCGCATCATAGAGCAAGGTACAGATTCAGAATTGGTCGCGTTAGATGGTGAATATAAAAAATTGCGTGATATTCAATTCAGGGAGACCAAATCTAATAAGGAATAATAAAAATGAATAAAAGAACAGTTACTGTGTCAAATATATACACGGTTGAATTAGAAGAAAGACTGGATGACGAGCTTGGCAGAAAATTATATTCTGCGACACGCGTTTATCCACAATACGAAGGAAAATCGAAAGATATATTAATAAAAAATTCATTATTACCTGTTAAAATGATTGACCCATCTATTTTATCTGGATTAATAGTAATAGGTAGAAATTCTAAGACATTAAAAAAGCAATTATTTTTAATTGAAATGACACCGTTTGGAACATTCAAACGTGCAGTTAACAGAATTGATATTGACCCTTCGACACGTGATATTTATATTCAACCTGAAGATATGAAAGACAAAGAAAAAGATAAAATTATCTATAAAATCGGCGGCACCGGAACATTTGGGTTCGAATCCGTGGCTAAAATTAATCTGAAAGATTATATCCCATCAGTTCAGACAATATCTGTATCTTTGGAAAATTTTGAAAAACTGCCTGAAACGATTGGTTATAATATGAAACATATTTTACCTAAACCTGGCAAAATTTCAGAATTCAAATATGAAAATACTTTCGAAAACTTTGTTGCAACGCATCAAGCTTTGAATCAAAAAATAGTTTCCAGATAATTATCAAAGCGGTGTAAAATTACGCCGCTTTTTTAATACCTTGCTTTATCTCACGCATATATTTACGCAAATCATCAATTGGAACTAATTTTCCATCACGTTTTTCAGCCGACCAATAATCCCAACCATTAAAAGAAGCAGAGTGTTGCATTTTTGCCGCCATAACATGAATTGAACACTTGCCCCAAATTGCGTGCGAAAGTAACCCATCTTTCGTAATAATTGCACGATCACCGCGTAAACCAACCAGTGTTTGACCAGTGTGCAAAAGCCCACCATCGATCAATTCTTTGAATGCGACTTTGATTTCTTCTCGCTTTGCATTTTGAACTTCTATTTCTGACAAATCAATTGGCAAAATTGATTCAATTCTTGCCCGCGCCCCAGAAATATATGATTCTTCTTGTTCTATGCCTATAAAATTACGCCCCAATTCCCTTGCAACAGCACCAGTTGTACCAGAACCAAAAAATGGATCCAAAATAGTATCACCGACACGTGTGCTGGATAGTATAACGCGTCTTAACAGTTCCATTGGCTTTTGGGTCGAATGCATAGATTTACCATCTGCGCCCTTTAACCGCTCTGCCCCTAAACAAATATCGATTGACCAGTCGGAACGCATCTGTTTTCCACCGTTAAATTTCTTCATCGTTTCATAATTGAAAGTGTATTTTCCAGTTTTTGTCGGCGTTGCCCAAATCATTGTTTCATGGGCATTTGTGAATCTGGTACCGCGGAAATTAGGCATTGGGTTTGTTTTAACCCAAACAATGTCATTCAAAAACCAAAAACCCATTTCCTGCATTGCAGAGCCAACACGGAAAATATTGTGATAACTGCCGATTACCCACAAAGCACCGGTTGGTTTCAGAACACGTTTAACCTGGGCAAGCCATTGTTGCGTAAATTCGTCATATTCTTCGGCAGATTCAAAAGTATCCCATTCATCGCGAACTGCACGCGCCGCGGTTTGATCTTCGGGTCGATAAAGGGTTTTCTTACCCAACTGCAGGTTATATGGAGGATCTGCGAATACACAATCAATACTGCCGTCTGGAATCTCTTTCATACGGTCTATGCAGTCACCAAGCAAGATTTGGTTTAAAAATTTCATTCTCTATAGCCCTTATTTTACCATAAAAAGGGGCCAGGAAAAAGCCTGAGAGAGGTATACGAATGAAAATAAAGTTCTTGATTTTTATCAAATTGCCATTTTTTTAAAAGAAAATTTAAGACTAATCACTATTGACTAACGATTGTGTTTTTATTATCCTGCCGCCTATGAGATGCCCTTATTGCAATAGCATAGAAAGCCAAGTCAAAGATAGTCGCCCAGACATCGAAGAATCTGTTATTCGACGCCGGCGAGTGTGCAGCGAATGTGGTGCAAAATTTACAACAATTGAACGTATTCAATTGCGTGATTTATCTGTGCGAAAAAATAATGGCGAATTAGAACCATTTGACCGTGATAAATTAAAACGCAGTATTGCAATCGCATGCCGCAAGCGCAGCGTTTCAGATGAACAGATTGAACGTCTTGTTACATCAATTCACCGTCGACTTGAAACCGAAAGTCCAGATGATATAGTGTCCAGTGAAATTATCGGTGGTTTGGTATCTGATTCTCTGTTGAACCTTGATCCAATTGCTTTTGTAAGATTTGTATCGGTTTATCGTAAATTTACACGTGTGGCGGATTTTAAAAAAATCATAAACCAAATCCCAGAACCAGACGATGGGGCCAAAGTTTGCGAATTGCCCCCTGAACGCTTTAAAAACGGAAAGTTATTTTAATGAAAAAGATATTAACCCTGTGTTCTGCCTTGTGCTTGTTATGCTCTGCCGCTTTTGCAGAGGATTTACCACAAATTTTGTCCGCAGAAGATTCTGCAATATATAAACAAATTTTTGATTTACAACGTCATGAAAAAATTGATGATGCAAAAAAACTTGAATCTGGTTTAACAGACAAGACTTTGATGCCCGACGTTTTATATCAACGTTTTTTTGCTAAGACATATCATACACGTGGCCAAGAAATTGTAAATTGGATGTATGTAAATTATAACTTGCCTGGTGCTGATGGCTTATACAAATTATCAAAAATAAAACAGGTTCAATCCAAAACGCGGAAACCATCTTTACCTACTCCTATATTTGGACGCGGTGTTGACGAAGCACAATCAGAAAAATGGGTTTCCCATAAATATTCTTCGGGAACGTTACAGCAAATAAACCAATTCAAACGCGCATTACGCCGTGGCAGCACAAAAAATGCGCGTGATATTCTGGATGATAAAAAATTAAAAGGACATTTGTTTGATGAAGATTACGGACGTCTCGCCGGCAGACTTGCATTCATGTATTACGCAGATGGGAATTTGGATATGGCGGGTCGATGGGGTTCAATTTCTGCTGATTTAAAAAGTGAATATGGTTTGTGGACAATGGGATTACTGTGGTACAGAAATAAAGATTTTGGTGCATCAGAAAAATATTTTGCAAAAATATTGGATTTGGATCAAATAAATGATGCCAGAAAGACAGAGGTTGCTTATTGGGCTGGCCGTGCTGCAGATGCTGCTGATAAAACGCGCGCCGCAAAAAAATATTGGCAAATTGCAGCAAAGCGTCCACAAACTTTCTATGGTGCACTTGCAAACGCAAGTTTAGGTGACACACCAAACTATGAATTTTTTGAACAAGACTTTGATGAAGATGATATTAATGAAATTCAAAAATCAAAATATGGTCGCAGCGCGCTCGCATTATTACAAGTCGGAGAATCGGCACGTGCAGAACAATATTTACGTTTTATGATAACTTCGAAAGCATCTGACAAATTACTGCACGCAATTCATAGTTTGTCTACAACAAATGAATTGCCGCGTACAGCAATGCAAGTTTCATCGGTCGTTCGTGATCGTGGAATATTGGAAATCGATCAAAATATTATTTCAACTGCCCAATATCCATTGCCAGATTGGGAACCAATGGGTGGTTGGTCAATTGATCGCGCACTTTTGTTTGCCATTACACGTCAAGAATCTGGGTTCAAAACAACCGCAAAATCTTGCAAAGGTGCAAATGGTTTAATGCAAATTATGCCAAGAACAGCAAAACTGGTTGCAAAACAAAATAATGTGCAAATGAAAAATTTGGATATGACGAATCCAGAACATAATATGTTTTTGGGTCAACAGTATATTGTCGAATTACTGGAACAACCATCAGTTGATAATAATATTTTGAAAATGTTGATATCATATAATGGCGGGATTGGTGCACTGTCACGATTTGAAAAGAAATTTGATAATGATGATCCATTATTATTTATCGAAAGTTTCCCGATGGCAGAAACAAGAAATTATGTAAAACGTGTTATGTCAAATTTGTGGCTTTATCGTGCGCGACTTGATCAACCATTGACCAGTCTCGAAGATCTCGCAAATGGACAATGGCCAAAATATGAATTACAAGATGATTATGTTCAAAATAAAATTTATGAACGGACACAAATTTAATAATCAATTGTGGGCTGCGAATGAAAAATTATCCAGACTTTTCAATTGAAAATGAAATCCTTGCAAATAATGATTTTATAATTGCCGGTACAGACGAAGCCGGTCGCGGCCCATTGTGTGGACCAGTTGTTGCGTGTGCAGTGATTATTCCACAACATATAAAAATAGAATGTGTAATAAACGATTCAAAACAAATGACGCATAAAATGCGTTCAGAATCATTTGAATGGCTGACAAATCATCCAGAAATTTTATGGGCAATTGGTCAATGCAGTCCAACAGAAATTGATGATATGAATATTTTACAGGCATCTTTGACCGCTATGAAACGCGCAATATTCGGACTCAGCATTCGTCCAGATTTTATACTTGTTGATGGAAACAAAATGCCACGCGATATTATCGGTAAATCCGTTGTCAAAGGTGACAGCAAATCAATATCAATAGCAGCGGCATCAATAATTGCCAAAGAAACACGTGATAAAATTATGAATGAATTATCCAAAGAATTTCCAATGTATGGATGGGATAAAAATGCCGGCTATCCGACACCCTCGCACTTGCAGGCAATTGAAAAGTATGGTATAAATGAGCACTATCGAAAAAGTTTTAAACCAATAAAGGACAAGAAATGAATATTCATACAATTGATGAAATGACAAATCTGAGTGGTAAATATATTTTATTACGTGCTGACTTTAACGTTCAAATTGTCGATGGAAAAATTACAGACGCTTTCCGAATCGAATCATCTTTACCGACAATAAAACGTTTGTCTGATGCAGGAGCACGAATCGCTGTAATTTCACATCTTGGTCGCCCCAAAGGTGAAAAAAATATGAAATACACCCTGGCCCCGATTGCTGAAACATTGTCTTCACTTTTAAACAGACCGGTTGCTTTTGTTTCTGATTGTATTGGTG
>CAZNTZ010000002.1:0-53558 GCA_964576135.1 uncultured Muribaculaceae bacterium
CAGAATGATGACAAGCGTAATTTGCGAGCTTTAAATGAAGTTTTTCCGATAATAATGAAGAATGACCGTTTGCCATAACCTCTGCCGCAATATCTATAAACAATTTTTGCCAATTTATATCCCAATCTGCAGGTTTTTCATTTATTGCGATAGTGTTATCACCAAAAGAATCAACCATAAGCCCAGAAGATGCAAGTTCATCTTTTATCTCAATAACAGCATCTGCCTGCTCTGGCTTTAAATTAATAATTATTGGAACAAGTAATGGTTGACGTTTAACGTCGTGATGTCTTAACTTTTCATAAACAATTCTTTCATGCGCAGCATGTTGATCAATAATTATCAGCGCACCTGGAATTTCAGATAAAATATATTTATTTCCAATTTGTTTAAATGGCCTGCCCAATGGAAAATCTTGTATATTTTGTGGCAAAGGTTCAGATTGTTCAATCCCCAATCCAAATATAGACTGGCATCCAATTGAAGACGTTTCATAATTTCTTGTTGGCGCGCTTACCCCTGTCCACAAAGGGACAGACATATTTGGTAATTCATAATTGATATTATTATTTGATACCTGCGCTGAATTCGATTCTGTTTTTAACTCTGCACCTTGGTTTAATGTTTGGGCAAGCGCCCTGCGCAATGTTCCAACTATGAATGCACGAATACGCGCTGGTTCCAGAAAATGTACCTCGGTTTTGGCTGGTGATACATTTACATCAACTTCACGTGGTGATAATTCCAGATATAAAGCGACAAGTGGAAACTCACGGGCGTGCATTACATCAAAATATGCGCCACGAAGTGCCCCTACAAGAACCTTATCTTTTACCGGACGGCCATTAACGAACAAATACTGATCAATTGATGAAGCACTGTGCAGCGTTGGCTCTGAAATATAACCGTAAATTTTTAAATCTTCGGTTCTATTTATTTCTAACATGCGACCATTTGCTTCGTCACCTAACACAGCAATTACCCTTTCAAATAATGATTGTCCCTTTGGAAATCGCCATTTATTATTTAATGTAAATCCAACATCTGGACGTGCAAGTGCTAAGCGTTTTACAACCTCTGTCACGGACATCATTTCCGCACGATCAGATCTTAAAAATTTTAATCTTGCCGGGGTGTTAAAAAAAAGATTTAAAACACGGATTCGCGTCCCAGATTCCCAAGAAGACGGCTTTACTTCACCGGTTTGTGCATCCAGTTGTAACCCAACATCACTGCCATATTCACGTGTATCAATAGTCATATTAGATACAGAAGCTATGCTTGGTAAGGCTTCTCCCCTGAAACCCATAAAATTGATATCAAGTAAATCATCTGATGGTAATTTTGAAGTGGCGTGGCGCATTATTGATTTTGAAAGATCTTCGGCATTCATACCGCGACCATTGTCAATTACTTGGATCAATGTTCGCCCACCATCAGTAACATCAATCAAGATTTGATCTGCGCCCGCATCAAGCGCGTTTTCTACTAACTCTTTGACAACAGACGCGGGACGTTCTACAACCTCGCCAGCTGCAATTTGATTTATTAAATTATTTGGTAATATCCGAATTGTCATTTATTAAATTTTACTTCCAAAATTTCATATTCTTTTTCACCACCTGGTGTACGAACAACACATGTGTCACCAACACATTTACCAACTAATGCGCGTCCAACCGGCGAAGTGCAGGAAATAATCATTTTTCCATCAGCTTCGACATCGGATAAAATTTGGCATTCCAGACGACTACCGTTTTCGTCTTCGGCAATAACATGAGCGCCAAATACAACTTTGTCGCCAGACAGACTTGATGTATCAATAATATGTGCTCTGCTCAAAATATCTTCAAAGCAACGAATTTGTTGGTCTATATTTCGTTGTTTTTCCCTTGCAGACGAATATTCTGCATTTTCTGACAAATCCCCCAAAGCACGTGCCGCAGCCACGACTTCTAGAATTGCTGGGCGTTCAACTTCTTTCAGATTCTTTAATTCTTTAACAATTATATCAAAACCTGCACGCGATATTGGCTTCTTATCCATTTGATTTTCCTTTATAGGCAGATTATAATGCAAAAATTATGGGAATAAAGCCAAAAATTTTATCACGTTTTTTATTCAGAAGATTCTTAATCTCTGTGGGTCTTGTATTGTTTGTTATCAGCGGAATTATATTTGCAATAACATTCGTTGAAAAGTTACCGCAAAGCCTCGGGATTACTGACGCCGTATTTACTTCATTTGTTGCATTACTTGAATATGTACCACTTTTTTTACCACTTGCAGTTTTTATGGGAACTTTGCTTTCTTCGTATAATTTAACGAGATCATCCGAGGGTGTAATTGTTTCTGGCGCGGGATTATCACAATACAAATCAATGAAACCATTCATTGTTGCGGCAATTTTGCTTGGCGTTATTGCTTCTACGATTATTAACCCTTACTCTGTTAATCTGTCATTGCACGATATTAAACTAAGTAAACTTGCATTGATTGATGATGCAATCTGGCTGCGCGAACAAACACCAACAGGTTTTACAACATTACGCGCCACAGGTATAAACAAGGATAATTCTGGTAATTTTTATTTCAAAAACGCCGTACTATTTATACAATCTGATGATTTTAAACTGAATGAACGTGTCGAAACAAAAACTTTAAATATTGACCGCGGCCAATTAAAATCTGACCAAGCAGATATTTTTACTACAAATGGCAGCGAAATAAAATCAACAAAATGGTCAACCCCGACTTCACTTACATCAGAAATAATACTTAATCGGTATCTGAATCCAGATCAAATTTCATTTTGGAAATTACCTCATTTTGTGCTCGAGATGAACAAAATAGGAATTTCAACCGCAAGTCACATGGTTCAATTTTGGACTTTATTACTTTTACCTTTGTCTCTGGTTGCAATGGTTGTGCTTGGTGTTGCATTTTCCCAAACACACGAACGAAGAAATTATTCATTCGGTTTAAAATTCGGAATTGGCATAGTTGCAAGTTTCGCTTTGTATTTCGTAACAAAAATTTTCTCGGCCCTTGGCGCAAGTGGTGAATTACCGGCTTTACTTGCAGTTTCTGCACCACCACTTATTATAATTGCTATGGCTGCTATTTTCATTGTGTCTTTTGACACGATATAATTAAGGAGTTTATTAATGCCATTAAAGAAAAAACATACTACAAGAAATCGTGTTATTTTTTGGGTAATTCTTACACTAATTTTGGCTTTGTTAATTATATCTTTTGCACCAAACCAATTTGCAACAGAAATAGTATTATTCCCATAAAAACATGGATTATATAAATATATTTCTTGAATCACTGTCTGCCGAAAAAGGTCGCAGCCTTAAAACACTGGAATCTTACGGAAATGATTTATATTCCGCAGAATCTGTGTTAGGTGACTTGAAAAACGCAACCACAACAGATTTACAAAAATATCTGGCTGGGCTTTCTGAAGATGGTTTATTACCTGCAACATTATCTCGAAAGACAAGTGCCCTGCGCGGTTTTTATAAATTTTTAACCCTTGAAAAAATTATTGCCAAAAATCCAGCAACAGAATTGGAATTACCAAAACTTGGGAGACATTTACCAAAATATCTTTCCATAGATGAAATTGAATCTCTTATAATAAACGCTGGTGATATTAAAAATTCTATAAGACTCAGAGCAATGCTTGAATTATTATATGCTTCTGGTCTTCGTGTGAGTGAACTTTGTGAGCTCCCCATCACGGGGGTCTTGGGTGATAAATTACTTATTCATGGCAAAGGTGCAAAAGAACGAATGGTTCCAATGCATAAACAAGCCCAAGAAGCACTTTATAAATGGCTCGAGTTACGCAATGACGAATCAAAGTTTGTTTTTCCTGGAACTGGTGCAACCGGGCATATTACCAGGGATGGTTTTTTCAAACTTATAAAAAAATGTGCTGTACTTGCTGGGATTAACCCAAATCGTGTAAGTCCCCACGTGCTGAGACATTCTTTCGCGTCACACTTGCTTGCTGGTGGGGCAAATTTACGTGCAATTCAAACAATGCTGGGGCATGAAGATATATCAACAACACAAATTTATACACACGTAATGCCAGACGCGCTTATAAAAACAGTTACAGATCATCACCCATTGGCTAAAGGTTCAAAAAAATGATAAAAAAATGCAGTTGGAAAGGTTGTGAAAAAGCCGGAACTTGCCGTGCCCCAAAAGATAGAGAACTTTCCGACTATCACTATTTCTGTAAAGAACATGCTGCAGAATATAATAAAAATTGGAATTATTACGCAAATATGACCGATGATGAAATAGAAGCAGATTGGGAAAAACAAACTTTTGGTTCTTCGTCATCTGATAATAATAAATCAACAGATTATGCAAAGTTTATAAATGATTTTTTAACTGGCAGAAGTGCTTTTGATAAACTGGCTTCTAAGAAAAATATTGCACCTGCTCCAATCACACGTGCTTTGAAAACTTTGGAATTACCTCCAACAGCAAGTTTTAAAGATGTTCAAACAGCTTATCGAAAATTTGCAAAAATTTATCACCCTGACACAACTAAACATGCAGACAAAAGTACTGCTGCGCGTGCATTTGCCGCTATATCCGAAGCATATAAAACTCTTGATAAATACTTTAACAAATAATTTTAAATTTTAAAATTTGCCGCGGGTGCATCAGCAATTGATGGAACAAACGGATATTTGAATGTCTGAAATCCAAAATTACTTTTATGATATTCGTATGCCCAATCATGCATATTTCTCATTTCAAATTCTTGCTTTATCTTTTCATTATTTGCACTCATGATTGCACGAACAATAATTTGTATTTCTTCAATTCTTTTGTCAGTCGTATTATCACCGGTCATAACTTGCAAATATCCAAGTGTATCTAAATGTAGAAATTTACCACCTGCCAAGAATGCGCGCAGAACAATTTCATAATCATCAACCACCCACAAATCTGGGTTATGTGCACCGATCGCATCGTAAAACCTTTTTGCAAAAACACGAATATGATTTGGTACACCAACAATATGACGTATGGTCTTAGGATTTATCGGAACACAAATACATTCTTCATAAATATTTGGACGACCTGTCAATGGGTTGACCGCGCTTGTTTCCCGATACGAGCCATACCCCATTGCAAAACCTTCTGGGAATTTTTCAACAGGCGCAAAATCATTTGAATCTAAAATACGAACCAATGCGCAATTCGAATAAATAAAATCAAATCCTTCGCTGTTTTTCAAAATATAATCTGTTAAATGTGGCATCAATAAATCATCATGATCAAGTTCTGCAAGATAATCGCCAGTGCATAAATTTGCAGCGCGTTTCTTAGCCTCACCTATAAAGCCGCCAGATTGTTTATTCATACGGAAATATTTGATACGCGGATCATTTAATAATGTAAAATATTTTTCTAAACGCGCAGCATCAACTATGTTATTTGAATCATCAACTAAAACCCATTCCCAATTTGGATTTGTCTGATTTAATACAGTCTGGGTTGTGCGTTCAATAGATTTTTGTGGTGTATTAAAAAGCGATGTAAAATATGAAACCTTTGGATCATAAAAAACGCGCAAATCATATTCTGGGTTTATAAATGCAATTTCGTAATCTTTTTCATAATTCAATTTTTGAACCGAAATTTCTGGGACATTTTCTGATAATTTTTTAATAACACAAACGCCCCAATCATAAGTGAAAGTACCTATTTTCAGTGCACCATTTGAATCACGAATAGCTGATACAACAGTCTTCCAGACTTCACCATTATATGGTAATTTATTTTTAAAATTCTCTATCTGAGTGCTTTCAAAATTAAGTGGACAAGCATCATGCAAAACAACGAAACCACCAACAGGAACAACTTTTAAAGCATTATTCAAATCTTTTAATGATTGTTCATAAGAATGGTCACCATCAATAAATACCAAATCAAAACTTTCTGCATTTTGTGCAAAAAAATCATCCGAAGTCATTTCATAAGTAATAAATGGTTTAAATTCTTCTATTGCTTCGCGTGTAAAATATTCACATTCAATACATGGATCTACGGATACTTTTTTACCGCAAACAATATTTAAAAAATTTGTATATGGATTAGAAACACCTATTTCTAAGTATGAATTCAAATTATTATCACGTATAATTTTATTTATTATGTATGTTCTGGTCACTGTTGTCATTGGCATAATTTTCCATCCTTGCGCTTAAAACAAAGTTTAGAAAATTATAAAAAAAAATGCAAGTGATAGAGATATATTATTTGGAAAATTTATTAAAAAATCCGGCGAAATGCCGGATATTTAACCAACCCAAATAAATGCACGTCCGCTTCCTGGGGAACCACTTGGCTGTGATGTTGGAATAGTATCACCAACACCTCCTTGGAATCCTTGGAATCCGCGATTACCTTGATAACCCATGTCACCCATATAACCTTGTGGACCTTGTGAACCTGTAAGTCCTTGTGTTCCTTGAGCGCCAGTTGCACCTTGGGTACCTGTTGCGCCTTGAACACCTTGGGCACCTGTTAAACCTTGGAATCCTTGAAATCCACGATCACCTTGCGTTCCTTGAAATCCCTGAAATCCGCGATTACCTTGCGTGCCTTGGGATCCTACAGAACCTTGAACACCTTGTGTTCCCTGAAATCCTTGAGAACCCTGAGCACCACTTACACCTTGCGTGCCTTGGAATCCTTGAAATCCACGATTACCCTGATTACCCTGATCTCCTTGAAAACCTTGTGGACCTTGGTCACCAGTCATACCAATGTATCCTTGATAACCCATGTCTCCTTGGAAACCCTGTGGACCTTGGTCGCCAGTCATACCAATATATCCTTGATAACCCATATCACCTTGGAATCCTTGATATCCACGATCACCTTGAAATCCTTGGGTACCACCTACACCTTGTGTCCCTTGAAATCCTTGCGTACCTTGAGCCCCGACAGAACCTTGGAATCCTTGGAATCCGCGTTCACCCTGGTTGCCTTGGAAACCTTGTGTACCCTGAGCACCATTTACACCCTGTGTACCTTGGGCACCTGTCGCACCTTGCACACCTTGAAAACCTTGGAATCCACGTTCACCTTGGGTTCCTTGAAAACCTTGACTACCTTGAACACCCTGGGTTCCTGTTACTCCCTGAAAACCCTGAAATCCGCGTTCACCTTGGATTCCTTGGAAACCTTGCGTACCTTGAGCCCCAACAGAGCCTTGGAATCCTTGAAAACCTCTATTACCCTGGTTGCCTTGAAAACCTTGACTACCTTGAACACCTTGGGCACCTGTCAAACCTTGTGGACCAGGTGTTAATGAAATAGTTGAAATTTGATTATCTACGTATGTAACATCAGCTTTTGAAGAAAGATTTCTGTCAACATAATCTTTACTTGTCAATCCTGTCGCAGCAAAAGCAGGTGCAGAAGATAAAGCACACAAAAGCGCAATAAAACTTACGCTATTTAATCCTCTGAAACTCTTGATGTTTTTCAATTCAACTCTCACTTTGTTTTTATATTATTTCACAAACAAGTTATATGCGTCAACCGCATAAAATTTGTTTGCTTCCCCACCGAATTCGGTGGGGAAACATTTTTTTACTGTGCAACCATTTGCCAAATAAATGACGTTCCATTCCAAACCATAATACATTCTCCAGTCGCACATGCAGCTGGGGCTGGTTGGATTGCTGTATCAGCTTTGACACCCTGTGCAGCTGTTGCATATGCAGCATCTGCACGTGTAACTTCACCTGAAATCGCAGTGGTCAATTCTGTATCTGTTGCGCCATCTGTTATGCCATAGCCAGCCAAAGTTGTTGCTTTGTCAGCTTTGTTTTCGATATCAGCAGATTGCAAAGCACTGTTTGCTTTGGCAACAGTATTATTTGTTGTCAAAGTTGTTGCAGTAGAATCTGCAGTTGCACCCTGTGCAGCTGTTGCATATGCAGCGTTTGCACGTGTGACTTCGCCTGAAATCGCAGTGGTCAATTCTGTATCTGTTGCACCATCAGTTATGCCATAGCCAGCCAAAGTTGTTGCTTTGTCAGCCTTGTTACCTAATTGAGTATCAACATAAGTTGTATCAGCCTTAGTACCCAACTGAGTATCAACATAAGTTGTGTCTGCTTTACCAGCAATATCAGCTGTCTGCAAAGCACTGTTTGCTTTGGCAACAGTATTATTTGTTGTCAAAGTTGTGTCTGTTGCATCTGCTTTGGCACCCTGTGCAGCTGTTGCATACGCAGCATCTGCACGTGTGACTTCACCTGAAATCGCACCAGACAAATCGCTGCTTGTCGCGCCATCTGTTATGCCATAGCCAGCCAAAGTTGTTGCTTTGTCAGCCTTAGTATCTAACTGAGTATCAACATAAGTTGTGTCTGCTTTACCAGCAATATCAGCTGTCTGCAAAGCACTGTTTGCTTTGGCAACAGTATTATTTGTTGTCAAAGTTGTGTCTGTTGCATCTGCTTTGGCACCCTGTGCAGCTGTTGCATACGCAGCATCTGCACGTGTGACTTCACCTGAAATCGCACCAGACAAATCGCTGCTTGTCGCGCCATCTGTTATGCCATAGCCAGCCAAAGTTGTTGCTTTGTCAGCCTTGTTACCTAACTGAGTATCAACATAAGTTGTATCTGATTTACCAGACAAACCTGTGTCAACATAGTTTTTACTGGCGATTTGACCGCCAGGCGCAGCCATTGCCGGGGCAGCGATCAAAACGCCACCAACAGCAGTGAACAACATCCATTTAGTTTTTCTCATTTTTTCCTTCCCTTGGTTTTTTGTTACCATATTTTTTCCGAACAGTTCGGTAATATACGGACAAGTTTTATCAAATTTTAATTGATCAAACTCGTTTTTTCTCAGCTCTTCTTGGTATTTTGCTCTTAAATTATTATTTACAAAATACCGCTATTGTACTCTTTTTCTTTTTCTCAATTTCTTAAATCTTCTTAATACTCATCTGCAACTTTTATCCATGTTTGTTGAACAGTAGAGCCATTTTTTTCATATCCCAAAACATATTGACCATCAATACCTAAATCTGCTCCCGTAGGTTCAGGATAAGGTTCACCCTGAAATCCACGATCACCTTGGAAACCTTGTGGCCCTACTTCACCTTGGGCTCCAGTGTCTCCCTGGAATCCACGTTCGCCTTGGGCACCAGCAGTTCCTTGCGGTCCGGTTGCACCCATGTAACCTTGTGGACCCATATCACCTTGGTCACCCTTTGCACCTTGCAATCCAGTTAATCCTGTTGCACCATCGGCACCTTGGAATCCACGATCGCCTTGGGCACCAGCAGTTCCTTGTGGTCCGGTTGCACCCATGTAACCTTGTGGACCCATATCACCTTGGTCACCCTTTGCACCTTGCAATCCAGTTAATCCTGTTGCACCATCGGCACCTTGAAATCCACGTTCACCTTGGGCACCCTGTGGACCCTGTAAAGCTGCGAGACCAATTATATTATTCCAATCTGTTGTACCAACATTACGCCACTGTATATATCCGCCAGCGACTTGTAATTCAATTCCGGCACCATCGGCGCCTTGGGCACCTTGAATACCGTTTGCACCTTGGGATCCAGCTTCACCTTGTGGTCCAGCAGCACCAGTTAAATCTGTAAGTGCAACCAAGTTATGCCAACCAGATTCACTTTCATATTTCCATTGAATATAACCGCCAGAAACCTGCATTAAAACTTGATCTGCTTGATTTCCAGCGCCAGGCAATACTGAAATTATATTTCCAGAAATATCAATACCATCACCGGCAACCAATGAATCTTGTTTAGTGTTATGTAAATTTTGAATTTCTTGATCACGACTTGTAAGATCTGTCAATTTTGCATACGCAGATAAATCTAGGCCGCCACCTGTACCGCCGCCACTGCCACCAGATCCAACACCAGGAATTGGGGTAGTATTACCTGGGGTAACTTTTGGTAATGATGAATTTAAATATTTTCCTATGGAAAGACGAGCTGTTGCCGGAGTAGCAGTGCGTGTAGAAGAAGATGCGGTTGAACCAGATGAAGCTGTTTTTGAAGAATAATTTGTTTTTTGAACAGTGTATGAGCCACCACCACTATATGCAGATCCACCCAATACACGGACAGAGGCAGCAGAATGAGCGGACAAAGTATACAGCACAGAGCAGACTGCGAATATTGATACTCTGGATACTTTATTGAAATTATTACTCAAACGGCTCTCCTAACTTTTCCCTTATACAATTAAAAACTGTATCTTGCCCCAAGTGATAATGCATGTCCCATTACCATACTTGTTTCGTCCGCAAATAATATTGGTGCAGTTCCAGATGGAGCAAAATACATAGAAGGATCAACATACCTTGAATGTTTATGTCCATAGAAAGCTGAAAATTTATAACCAATATCAACAGATATTCTTGAATTCAAAGGAAACGCATAACCAAGAAATAAAGAACCATAAGGCGATGTAGTTTCTTCGGTTTCACCTTTTGGCATGAATGCTGCACCTTCGATTTTTGTTGTAACAAAAGACGGACCTAAACCTGCACCTATGTAAAAGCCGCCTTTATTATTTGTTGAAGTATCGTATACCGCATTAAATGTTAAATATAATGCTGATAATGACCATCTGATTTCATCCCAACCAGACATAGGCTCTACATCTGTAAAAGTACCCGTAGTACCAAGTTCGCCTTCGATACGCCAATTACCAGATATTTTATTACCAAGAAAAATGCTACCACCTATCATTGGCTTGTTTGCATATTTTTCTTCCTCGACATCAGTATTATAGTCATTTGAATAAGTGTTGGTCCAACTTGCAAACGTTCCAATTAATTTCGCACCAACATACCAATCTTTGGATTTTGAAGAAGTTGAAGGATATACATATTCCATTGGTTGATTGTAAATTGTTTTATATCCATAATTAGTTTGAACCATATTTTCACGTGCAGGCCAAGCGGCACTAATTGTACCGATAGAGCAAAAAACAAAAGCACAAACTGTAGCAACAGACCTTGTGTTAACTAATTTTCTTATATAAACCATCTTCTTTTCCTTGAATTACTGTGCATTTCATATGATTATTCATTCTCTCTTGGACCCATTTTAACATAAATGCATAATTTGAAAAAGCGGTTTTTTTAACTCTAATTCTTCTCAAAGTGGAACAGACCCCCGGTTTATATATTATTTTAAAATAAAACCGCCAATATTGGCGGTTTTTTATCAGGTTTTTTATTTTTTACTTTTTCGCTTTCTTTCTCATTGTAGAATCCAGCTCTTTCTTACGTAAACGTATAGTTTGTGGTGTAATTTCTACTAATTCATCATCTTGTATATAAGAAAGTGCTTCTTCAAGTGTGATTCTGCGTGGAGGAGCCAAGAAAAGTTTTTCATCAGCCGTGACTGATCTCATATTCGTAAGTTCTTTACCTTTGACTGGGTTTATTTCTAAATCATTTTCTTTGGAATGCTCACCAACTATCATACCACTATAAACAAGTGTCTGCGGTTCAATAAACAATGTTCCACGTGGTTGCAAATTAAATAATGCATAAGTCGCCGCAGAACCATTTTCCATAGAAACCAAAACACCTGGGCGATAAGATTCTATATCTCCGCGATATGGGGCATAACCAGAAAACATTCTATTCATAATTCCTGTACCACGTGTATCTGTTCTGAATTCAGATAAATATCCAATAAGTCCGCGCGATGGTGCAGAAAATACTATTCGTGATTTTCCAACGCCTGAAGGTTTCATCTCAGCAATTGTTGCTTTGCGTTTTGTCATTTTTTCAATAACAACTCCGCTGTATTCATCATCAACGTCGATAACAACATCTTCGATTGGTTCGGTTGTGTTTCCTTCTTCATCTTGTGAAAATACAACACGTGGTCGAGATACTGATAATTCAAAACCTTCGCGACGCATTGTTTCAATTAAGATACCCAGTTGTAATTCTCCACGACCAGAAACTTCGAAAGACTCGTTATTCGCAGATTGTGTAACTTTTAATGCAATGTTTGTTTCAGCTTCTTTTAATAATCTTTCACCAATCATTCTGCTGGTTAATTTTTTGCCGCCAGATTTTCCAGCCAATGGTGAAGTATTAACAAAAAATGTCATTGTCAGTGTTGGTGGATCAATTGGTAAAGCTGGAATTGGTTCAGTAACAGTTAAATCGCAAAGTGTGTCAGCAACAGAAGCTTTGGAAAAACCAGCGACAACAACAATGTCACCCGCAGATGCAGATTCAAGTGAAACTTTTTCAATTCCGCGATGCTCAATAATCTTGGTTATTTTTGCTTGTTCAATAATTTCACCTTTGATGTTCAAAGCACGAACTGGCTGACCAACACGAACAGATCCGCTCTCTATTTTTCCAGTCAATATTCTTCCGACATAAGGGTCTGATTCCAATGTTGTCGCCAACATTTTAAATGCACCATTTATATCACATCTTGTGCTGTTGCAATCTGGTGCAGGAACATGATCAACAATCAATTGAAAAAGTGGTGTTAAATCTGTATGCGAATCATTTAATTCACGCACTGCCCAACCATCACGACCAACTGCATAAACATAAGGAAAATCAAGCTGGGAATCGGTTGCACCAAGTTTATCAAACAGATCAAATGTTTCAGACAAAACTTCATCTGGACGAGCATCCGAACGGTCAATCTTATTTATACAAACAATTGGACGAAGACCAAGTTTCAAAGCCCTTGACAAAACAAACTTTGTCTGTGGTAATGGACCTTCGGCGCTATCTACTAATAAGATAACACCATCGACCATAGATAAAATACGTTCAACTTCGCCACCAAAATCCGCGTGGCCCGGGGTATCAACAATATTTATCTTATAATCATGCCACTGAACAGATGTTGGCTTTGCAGAAATAGTAATTCCACGTTCACGTTCTAAATCACCACTATCCATGACTCGGTCTGCAACTTTTTCGTTTTCACGAAAAGTCCCAGCTTGTTTTAACATATTATCGACCAAAGTTGTTTTTCCATGGTCAACGTGCGCGATGATTGCAATATTTCTTATTTTCATGTCATACTTTCCGTGATTTGTGAATTTGTGATTCGATTTTCGCGAATCACGATGAAAAACTTACGAATTCTATACTAAAAAATGTGTTTTAGCAAACTTTTTGACAAAATCTTTGGACTAAGCATTTTTTTGTGCAAAACATAAGCGAATCGCCCCATAAAAAAATCCTGGTTTTTTCCCCGTTTCATAAAATCAAGGGGTAATTTGCAAAATATTAAAAAAAAATTATGGGATTCGGTATAAAAACACTATATATTGTGTCAGAATTAATAAAATAACCACTATAGGTTGATTTTCAGAGGATATTGCTATGAACGAATCTTTAAGACTTTTATCCGATCTTACTTATTACATGAAATATTCAAAATATATGCCCGATTTAAAACGTCGTGAAACTTGGGAAGAAACGGTCGATCGTAATAAAAATATGCATCTGAAACGTTTTCCACAAATGAAGAACGAAATCGAAAAGGCCTATAAATTAGTATTGGATAAAAAGATCTTACCATCTATGCGTTCTATGCAGTTTGGCGGTGCCGGAATTGAACAAAATAATGCCCGCATGTATAATTGTTCTGCAATCGGTATTGGTTCATTATCAGCATTCGCAGATTTATTCTATTTATTATTGTGTGGTTGTGGTGTTGGATTGTCTGTCCGTAAAAATTTCATCAGCCAATTACCAGAATTAAAAAAACAAACTGGCAAAAAAATTAAATTCACCCCAGAAGATTCGATCGAAGGTTGGGCAGATTGCTTAAGAACATTGCTTGACGCATATTTCAACCAAGGCGTTGATGTTGAATTTGACTTGTCCCCTATCAGACCAAAGGGCGCACTTATCAAATCATCAATGTGCTCTGCCCCTGGACCAGTTCCACTTCAAACAACACTCGACAGTATCAAAAGTCTACTTAATAAGAAATTAGAACAAGGCGATATGAAATTATCCAGTGTTGATTGTTATGATATTTGTTGTTTTGCATCAGAGGCTGTTCTTGCCGGTGGCGTACGTCGTTCATCAATGATTGTTTTATTTGATAAAGATGATGAACTTATGCTGCATGCCAAAGAAGGCAATTGGTGGGAAACAAACCCACAACGTGCACTTTCTAATAATTCTGTACAATTCGATCGCGCAACAACAACACGTGAAGAATTTGATAAAATCTTTACACAATGTGAAAAAAGTGGATGCGGCGAACCAGGAATCGTTTGGACAAATTCAGACGAATGGTTGGTTAACCCATGTTGCGAAATATCATTCCCAAGTTTTGGATTCTGTAATCTTACATCTGTTAATCTTGGCAGTGTTGAATCCCAAGCAGATTTTGAAGAACGTGCGTATTATGCATCTGTAATAGGAACTCTGCAGGCATCATATACAAAATTCCGTTATATTGATCCAAGATGGCAAGAAGGCGCCGAAGACATGGCTTTGATTGGTGTATCACTTACTGGAATTGCATCTCACCCAGATTTGACCAAACTTGATTTTAAACGCGCTGTATCTAAAGTAAAACATGCAAATGAAACCGTTGCAAAAGCAATTGGAATTAAAACTGCAGACAGATTAACAACAGTTAAACCAGACGGCACAGGTTCGCTTGTTTTGGGTACATCATCCGGAATTCACCCATGGCATGCAAAACATTATATCCGTCGTCTGCGTGTAAATAAGATGGAACCACTTTACAGCTATATGGTTGAAAATGTTCCAGATATGATCGAAGACGAAAAAATGAACCCAAACAAGAATGGCGTTATATCTTTGGTTATCAAGGCCCCAGAAGGAGCGGTCACTCGTAGAAATGAAACTGCGCTTGAATTCTTGGCACGCGTTAAATATGTATTTCAAAATTGGGTTGTACCAGGTCACGTAACTGGCGAAAACTATAACAACGTTTCTTGCACATGTAATGTAAAAAATCACGAATGGGACGAAGTTCGCGAATGGATGTGGGAAAACAAAGACAATTATACAGGAATATCTTTGTTGCCATATTCTGATGCCAATTATGAACAGGCACCATTTGAAGACACAAATGAAGAAGTTTACAAAGAATTCGCAAGTAAACATCGTGAATTACATTTAGATAGAATAGAAGAAGAAAAGAATTTTGTGAATTTTGGAGCAGAAGTCGCATGCGGCGGCGGTGCGTGTGAACTGGTGTAAAATAAACAATACAATAAAAGGGATCCATAAATGGCTCTGATAACAACCAAGACAGGCGACGCAGGAATGACCCAGCTAAACCCTGGGCGGATGGAGTCCAAGTCTCATCCTATGATTGAAATCATGGGAAATATTGACGAGCTTGATTGTATTCTTGGTCTGGACGGAGATCGTTTTGACGGAATTCAAACTTTCTTATCAGAACTTATGGGTTACCTTTATTACCGAAATGCAGATATTGCACGTATTCGAGCACAGATAGAAATGTTGGAAGAATATATCACCAGTCATAATAATTCTATTCCAACATGGTTTGTTAATCCACGTGGATATGTATCGCTCGCACGGGCAGTTTGTCGCAGATGCGAACGCAGAATTGTTGAATTTGCTGAATCTGATAGGAATTTACCAGAATCTGAAAGATATATGGATTTTGCCCCAATTATGAAATTTTTCAACCGTATGTCAGATTATTTATTCGTAAAAACATTTGAACGCGCTGTTGAGCAACCAGAACTTTTCAAAGACGAACTTGCAACTCAATTACCGCTTGCTGCAATGGCTTAAAACCATTCGTCCTTGATTTTTATCTATTTTTGTTCTAAAGTTACCCCATTATGATAAGATTTTTCTCTTTTTCATTTATTTTGTCATCCCCTTTTGGGGAGTAAATTTCTTTTGCTTTAACAGGCTTCTATTTGATACTATGAAAATCAACTAAAATTTGGGATATAAAAAAATGTTAGACATTAAATTTATAAGGGAAAATACCCTCGCAGTTAAAAATGCATGCCTTGTTAAAGGATTTGCAGATGTTACAGACGAAATAATTGAACTAGATAAACGGGTCCGTGAACTTAAAACGATTACACAATCTAAAACCGCAGAAAAGAATAAAATTACAGCAAAGATAGCATCAACTGATGCATGCGCCAGACCAGTACTTGTCGCTGAATCAAAAAAGATAGGTGCAGAGATAGAATCTGAATTATCTGAACTTGAAGTTACCGAAGCTAAATTAAATGATTTATTATTACGAGTTCCTAATATACCAAATGAAAAATCTCCGATCGGCCCAGATGACAAATCTAATGTTGTCATAGAAAAAACTGGTGAACCAAAGAAATTTGATTTTACCCCACGCGCACATTGGGATATTATGGATATGAATGGTTGGTGGATGCCAGAAAAAATTTCTGATATATGCGGCACACGTACTTATTGTTTGTTAAAGGAAGCTGCTGAACTTGATTTGGCGATTCAAACTTTTGTCATTCAAAAACTTATCAAGAAAGGTTTTATTTTTTCAAATGTTCCAGCAATTGTAAAAAAGGACGCTATTTTCAAAGCGGGTCATTTTATGGGATCTGATCAATCAGTTATGGACAATGACGTATTCCAAACAACTGATGGAAAATGTCTGGCTGGAACTGCTGAAATTGTTCTGAATTCTTTGCATAGCGATGAAATCTTGAACGAGTCAGTATTACCAATCAAATACGCAGGTTACAGCCCTTGCTTTCGAAAAGAGGCCGGTGCTGCGGGACGTGATACACGTGGACTTATTCGCGTTCATCAATTTCACAAGGTAGAGCAATACATTTATTGCAAACCTGAACAAATGCAAGAAATGCATGAATTTTTACTGAATAATCTGGCTGAAATTTTCAAAGAAATGGAAATACCTTTCCAAACTATCGAAGTTTCAACCGGAGATATGGGCTTTAACAAAGTCCGTCAAAACGACATTGAGGCTTGGCTGCCATCGGAAAACACATATCGTGAGGTCGGCAGTTGTTCATCTATCGGTGAATTCCAGGCTCGCAGAACAAACACTCGTTATCGTGAAAATGGAAGTAACGAAGTCAAATTCTGTGCAACCCTCAATAACACTGCCGTAGCACTTCCACGTGCTTTGGTAATGGTAATTGAAAATCATCAAAACCAAGACGGCAGCATAAACATTCCACAAGTTTTGCAATCATTTATGGATGGACGTAAAACTATTGGTGGAAAACATTAAATCATAATAAAGGAAAATTGTATGTACGATATTGTTATTCTTGGTTCTGGTCCAGCAGGTTTGACAGCCGCGTTGTATTCCGCACGCGCGCATAAAAAAACTCTCGTTCTGGGCGGCGAAAAACTGGGTGGACAGACAGCCGGTATTCCAAAACTGGAAAATTATCCAGGTTGGCAAGGCAGCGGTCTTGAACTGGCCGAGTTTATGAAAAAACAATGTGAATCATTTGGCACAGAAGTATTAATGGAAGAAGTTTCAAAGATAGAACGCAAAGAAGAAACCAACTTATTTGTTGTTACCACAAAATCTGGTAAAAGTTTTGAAAGCAAAGCTGTAATTATTGCAACCGGTGCCAGCCCAAGAAAACTTGAAATAAAAGGTGCAAAAGAATTCTCTGGCCGTGGTGTTTCATATTGCGCTACATGTGACGGATTCTTTTTTACCGATAAGACAGTTCTCGTCGTGGGTGGTGGAAATTCCGCTTTGAATGATGCGCTTTATCTTGCCGATTTAGCAAAATCTGTTATTGTTTTAAATCGCAAGAATTCATTTTCACGTGCAGAACCAATAGTTGTTGCACGTGCCAAAGAACATAAAAATATTGAATTTATGTTTGAAACCGAACTCTCAGAAGTTGGTGGAAACGACGAAGGTGTTACATACGCTGTTACAAACACTGGTCAAAAAATTGAATGTGACGGTGTGTTCGTTGCAATCGGTCACGAAGCAAATACTGATTTTTTACCAGAAGAATACAAACGCGATAAACTTGGTCGACTAGTTACAGTTCCAAATGGCACAAAAATAGCAGATGGATTATTTGCAGCAGGTGACGTTCGTTCAGATTGCAAAATGCAGATTGCAGTTGCAACCGGATGGGGATGTGAAGCATCAATGGATTCAATCGCATATATAAATCAACGAGGATAATATGAAAAAAATTGCCGTAATAACTATGTCTCGCAATGATCAGTTTTTTCTGAGCCGCTGGATCAATTATTACGGTAAAATTTTTGGCCAGAAAAATTTGTATATTTACCTTGATGGATTGGATCAACAGCCCCCAAGTAATGCAGGGAATGTAAATATCATCAATGTCGAAAAAAAAGGTATCAAAGTTGTTGATGCTGAAAATCAAAGACTTAATTTTTTATCTGATCGTGCCGCAGAATTATTTGCACGCGGATATGATTTAGTAATCGGTGTAGATTCAGATGAAATTTTGGTTGTAGATCCAAAAACTAAAATGAACTTGGCACAATATTTATCAAATAAAAAGATTGATATATCACTTTCCGGTTTAGGTCTTGATTTTGCACAACATCTTGAACTTGAAAAAACTTTTGATAAAACAAAATCATTTTTAAGCCAACGTGAATATGCAATGATTCATTCGCGATTTACCAAACCTTCGGTAATTTCAAAACCAGTTCGTTGGGGTCGCGGATTTCATAGAGTTCGTGGTCACAATTTTAAAATTGATAAGAATTTGTATTTGTTGCATTTTGGAAATATTGATTATGATCTTGTTTTATCCAAGATGAAAAGTCCGGATATAATTGCACGTGGTGAATTAGAACATTACATGAGAAATAGAATCAGAATATTTCTGAATGTGACATATAGACGAGCTGTGAATGGTGATAAAGTTTTTGGACTGGCGCGATTTATACAAACTATTTTCAGACCAATCCATGCATTTAATAAACCGGCAATGTTGGGAATTAAGATGATTATAAAAATCCCATCACGCTTTAAGAAAATCGTTTAAAAAGACTTTTTAGATATGAGAAAATTTTTTGCACATGCAATCAGTTCAATAATGATAAATAAATCTGCAAGACATAAAATTCGCGGCATTCTAGAGTTTGGTCTTGTAAAAAGTATTCTGACATACTTCAAAATAAAAAATAATAAATCTCAGCCGAAACATTATTTGTCTATTTGTGCAATCGCTAAGAACGAAGGTCCATATTTTAAAGAATGGATTGAATTTCATAAAATGCTTGGTGTAGAAAAATTCTATATATATGATAATGAATCAAATGATGGCACGCGCGATATTCTGGCACCCTATGTGGAAAGCGGTTTGGTAGAGTACACTTTCTTTCCTGGGCAAAAAATGCAGTTGGCTGCGTACGAAGACTGTCTTGCAAGACACAGATTTGAATCAAGATGGATTGCTTTTGTTGATTTAGATGAATTTATAGTTCCAATGAACAAAGAAAATATTCCAGATTATCTTAAAAAACTTGAAAAGTTTTCAGTAATTGAAATCAACTGGGTATGTTATGGAAGTGGCGGTATTAAAAAACGCGGCCAAGGATTTGTTACAGAAAGATTCCGTGACCATTCAAAATTAGATGACCCAATAAACAGACATATAAAAAGCATTGTTAATCCAAAACGCGTAATTTCATTTATTGGTGCACACGAAGCTGTTCGTTTATCTGGTAAAACATCTGACGCCAATGGCCAAGTTGTAAACAAAAACTTTTTTGATCGTAACCCAACTGGTCAAGACATTATAAGAATAAATCATTATGCAGTTAAATCATTTGAAGAATTCCTGGATAAACGCGCACGTGGACGTGCACGTTCTTTGTCTTTGCGTGGAATGGATTATTTTACCAAATTTGATTTGAACGATATCAAAGATGATAATACTATGGAAAAATATGTTAAAGTACTGAAAGATAAATAATAATAATTTAATTCATTAAAAAACCGGGTTAATCCCGGTTTTTTTATTCTTCACTGCCTTCGTCTAAATCATCTTCAACACTTGGACCTGTTGTCATTTCTTCGGCAATACCAGAAGATTTATCCATAATTTTCTTTAACAGTTCTTCTTGGACAGTCGGATGATCTTTGATCCATGAACGTGCGTTCGCTTCACCTTGTCCTATACGTTCATTGTTATAAGAATAGAACGAACCTGCTTTCTCAATAATATTATATTTTACACCCATATCTAAAATTTCAGATATACGTGAAATACCTTCGCCGTACATAATTTTGAAATCAACAACTCTGAAAGGTGGTGCAACTTTGTTCTTTACAACTTTGACACGTGTTTCATTACCAATGACGGATTCTTTGTCTTTTATTTGACCAGTGCGACGAATATCTAAACGCACAGATGCATAAAATTTAAGTGCCTGACCACCAGAAGTAGTTTCCGGAGATCCAAACATAACACCTATTTTCATACGAATCTGATTTATAAAAATAAGCAAAGTATTTGAACGAGATACTGATCCAGATAATTTTTTAAGCGCCTGAGACATCAAACGCGCAGTTGTTCCCATAAAGTGATCTTCGAAATTACCTTCTAATTCTGCTTTTGGAATCAATGCTGCAACAGAATCAATAACAACAACATCAACCGCTCCACTTGATATAAGTGTATTTGCAATTTCGAGTGCTTCTTCGCCAGATGACGGTTGTGAAACAATTAAATTCGATACATCTACACCCAATTTTTTTGCATAACTTGGGTCCAAAGCATTTTCAGCGTCAATATAAGCACATGTGCCGCCCTTTTTCTGAGCTTCTGCAACAGCATGCAGTGCAAGGGTTGTCTTACCTGAACTTTCAGGTCCATAAATTTCTACAATTCTGCCCTTTGGATAACCACCAATCCCAAGCGCTATGTCCAGACCAAGTGAACCTGTTGATATAGCTTCTATATTTTGTTGGCTGCCATCTCCCATTTTCATAATCGCTTCTTTGCCATATTGTTTTTGAATTTGGGCCAGCGCAGATTCCAATGCTGGATTCTTTTTTGGTGCAACAATTTCTTCTTTGATTTCTTTCTTAGCCATGCAAATCTCCTATAGGTCTTTCACCTGTGAAATCTATCAGTTTTTATGGGGTCGAATCAAGATATAAGTTGATATAATTCCAATAATACCTGTCATAATCCAAACCGCAAATGTGCCACCAAAAAATGCTATAAAGCCAGCGCCAAGAAGTGGTGCAATAAATTTTGGAATATTAGAAGCTGTATTAAATATCCCGATAAACTTTGAACGTTCAGACTTTTTGGTTGCATTAAAGAACAGCAGATCATCAACAGAATCCAAAATAGCACCAGATATTTGCCACAAAACAAAGATCATCAATAATGTCCACCCACTTGCTAATGCAGCCCAGAACGCTAATGCTGAAAAAGATACAAAACCGATTATCATCCATAATTTGCTTCCGTATTTTTTTACCAATCCGCCAAGCAATTCACTAAACAATATATATGGAATAACACCCAACGTCAGAATTAAACCAAGTGTCTCTTTGGAAAATCCCTGTTCTATTACAACGATTGGCACATATAGTAATCTCATGGCTTTCATTGCTGAAAACCCAAATTCAATAAAATATGAACGCGTTAAATCGGCCCTGCTGAAATAAGATTTCAGATCTTTCCAAGTCGCACGCAGAGTTTTGCGTGCATTTAATTTATGAAGTTTTTTGTCTTGGGCTTTCACGCCAAAAAATTTATAAAAAAGGAATCCGCAGAAATATACCAGTGCGACCGCAAAAAATGCAGATCGGTTTCCAAACTGATTCGCTATCGCCATCGCTATAATTGGTGAAAACAAAGCGCCTACATTTATCCAAAATTGATAACGCCCGTTCAGCTTGCTTAGTCCTATATTCTTTGAAAATTCTGCTAAAAATAACGGTATTGTTAATCCGGTCAGAACCAGCGGTATTCCGCTCAGAAAATCCAGAGTTATGAATGTAGCCGGCTTTATGGAAAATGCCATCATAAAATAAATAACCGCAATAGAAAGCATACTGGCATAAAACAATCGTGCTTTGGTAAAATATCTAAAGAACGAAGCAGAAAACAAAGTTATTAACATACAAAATCCGTTGTATATAGCAAAATATATACCAACAGCCGCAGAATTTTGAAAAATATCCATTAAAACCAACGCATAAACAGCGCTTATTATTCCACCGCCAAAACCTGTGAAAAAACCCAGGTTCGCAAAAGAAAACCCGTTTACAAATTTTTTAATTGATAGATATTTATCAGCCATAACAACGGGATTCTATCATAAATTTATCGATTTTTCCAATACTTGAAATATATATATTTTATTAAAAATAACTTTGTATGGATGATTTTCTTATTGAAAAAATATTACAAATCATAAATCATTGTAACGCACCAAAAAAAGGTTTTAAAATGGATGAAATTTACATAAAAGTTTTACCCGACGGACCATATATGCTTTATGGGGCCAAGAAAATATCTGAAAAAATAATTTTGACCGATTCTGCTGGCGTCAGCATTAAATATGGTGATGGACAAACATTTGAAATCAAGACTGACCCGGTGGCACTATGTCGTTGTGGTAAATCAAAACGGGCGCCTTTTTGTGATGGTGCACACTTATCTGGATTTGATGGAACCGAAACTGCAAGCTTTACGCCAATAATGGAGCAAGCAAATGCAGCAGCATTAAAAGGTCCAAATCAAACTTTACTTGATAACCAACAATATTGTGCATTTGCACGTTTTTGTGACCGCGGTGGACGTATTTGGAATCTGGTTATGACTGGCGAAAATCCAAAACTTGCAGCCGAAGAAGCAAATCTTTGCCCTGCTGGACGTTTAATTATGTTCACAAACCAAGGCGAATCACTTGAAGAACTTTCGGAGCCAGAAATACACACAATTGAAGATGGTGGACTCAAAATTTCAGGTCCACTTTGGATTCGTGGCGGAATTCGCGTTGAATCTGCATCTGGTCAATCTTACGAAGTACGTGAAAAACAAACTTTGTGCCGTTGTGGAACATCCAGAAACAAACCGTTTTGCAATGGATCCCATGCATCAATAAGATGGAAATCTGGCAGCGACACAGTTAAATAAGAATGTTTAATAATAAAAGAATCTTTATTGTTTCTTGTTCGTTATTTTTTACATTAACGAAACCTGTTTGTGCCGGCCCGTTTTTTACAGAAAAATCTCAAGATTCTATCAAAATTTACATTGGGCAAAGTATTGGAACACTTTCAATGCATGAAATTTTTGCCCCCGGTCTTTGGGATTTTGAACGTATGACTTTTGCATCTGTCGAATACAGCCAGCCTGGGACTTTCTTTCGACTGCCAATGCGTCAAACTTTTTCTTTGTCACATAATTTTGATTATGCAGACAGCAGTCATAAATCTTTCAGTATGATTGGGGTTTCATGGGATGCAGCTTTGCTTACCTGGAACAATCTTTATTTTGGTATGGGAATTGGTCCTTATTATCGCGATGCCCGTGATTCAAGGGTTGCGAGCCGACTTGTATTTGGCGAAAAAATGTTTTTTGGTTACAGATGGTCTGAAAAAATCGCGACAGAATTATCATATAATCATTTCAGCAATGGTGATTTTGCAGCACCTAATCTTGGGTTTAATTTTCTGGGAATTGCAACAATAATCAATTTTTAATAAATCCTGATGCGTCTGATTTTCCAAAAATCCACATCAAATCTCGGACTAGTTGACCACGTTGTGATTCTAAAATCGGATCTTTTTCTATAAGATCAACAGCATTACGATTTGCAAGTTTAAATAAATCTCTGTGTTCTCTGTAATCGACAAAATGATATGGTATCCAACCTGATTGTTTTGTCCCCATCAATTCTCCGACACCGCGCATCATTAAATCTTGTTCTGCAATTGCAAAACCATCATCTGTTTCACATAAAATTTCAAGACGTTTTAACCCTGTTTCGGTAACATTATTACCGTACATCAATATACAATAAGATTGAACAGAACCACGGCCAACACGCCCACGCAATTGATGAAGTGCTGATAAACCAAATTTTTCTGCATTCTCAATTACCATAATTGATGCAGATGGAACATCTATACCAACTTCGATGACTGTGGTTGCAACCAATATTTTAATTTTTGAATTTGGATCTGCAAATTCCGTCATAGTGCGGTCACGTTCTTCCTTGGACATCTTACCGTGAACCAATCCAACCTTGCCTAGGAACAAAGATTTCAGATATGTAAATCTATTTTCGACATTCATTAAATCAGATACTTCGGATTCCTCTACTAATGGGCAAACCCAAAATATTTTTGCACCATTATCTATTTGCAGTTTTATACGACCAGTCAATTGATTTAATGAATCATAAGAAATTTTAGTTGTTTTAATTGGTAAGCGCCCAATAGGCTTTTCATCAAGTATTGAAATATCCATATCACCATACATTGTCATTGATAATGTACGTGGAATCGGGGTTGCAGACAGAGCAAGCAAATCAACAAATTTACCTTTTGCAACCAGTGCAGATCTTTGGTCTACACCAAAACGATGCTGTTCGTCAATAACCGCGATTGTCAGGTTTTTATATTCCACATCGTCTTGGAAAAGTGCATGTGTGCCAATAATTATTTTTGTTCTACCGGACTTTAATGAAACAAGTTTTTCATGCCGGACTTTGCCTTTGTCACGACCAGTCAGAATATCACAAAAAACATTTAATTGATCACACAATGGTTTTATTTTTTCAAAATGTTGCTTTGCCAGAGTATCTGTTGGGGCAAGCATAGCGCCCTGACCCCCTATGGATATGGCTTGCAGCATTGCCATAAGTGCTATCACTGTTTTTCCGGAACCAACGTCACCTTGAACCAGGCGCATCATTGGAACTTTGTTTTGCATATCAGATTCAATTTCAGATATCACACGTTTTTGTGCACCGGTCAATTCAAATGGCAATATTGATTTTAATTTTTCAAAATAATTATTATCAGATTTAAGAATTTCTCGCTCTGGTCCGTCATAGGCTTTGCGTTTTTCACGTGACAAAGCAATTGCAATCTGGCTTGCTAATAATTCACTGTATGCCAAACGTTGTAAATTTTCATTTGTTGGTTCAAGATCTTCAGGTTTTTGAGGATAATGAATTTTTTCCAAAGCTTCAAAAAATTCATTTGTTTCATCTGATCTTATTTTTGTTAAACCTTCAAAAATCTTGTCACGCACGGACGCCATTGTTTTCTGAGAGAGCCCTTCGTTCAATGGATACACTGCTTGGAATTCTGGAATTTTATTTGAATTTTCGATTTTTTCAATAAAATCTGGATGATTAATTAAAAATTTATCCCCAGAAGATTCGAGTTTTCCACTGACCAATCGCCACGACCCAACTGGCAATTTTTCCAACCAATAATCCAAAAAATTTGTATTAAAAAATTGCAATATAACCTGACCACCAAGTTTATCATAACCAAAAACCTGGGTCGGTGCACGACGATTGTTAAACCTGTTTCCACTGCCACCTTTCTTGTGTGTATCAATCCTTAATGGAATTGTAACTATTTCACCAACAACACCGTCAATTACTGATTCTACAAATCCGCGCGAACGCACAGAACGTGGTGGTAACAATAAAAAATCCAGCACCCTACGTCCACCCAAAAGATCATTTAATCTGCCAGCCAAAACTGGACCAACACCTTTGATAAACTGTAAATCGGTCGCCAAAAAATCATAAAGATTTTTATTCATTACTTACCCAAACAAAGTTGTCCAAACACCGCATCAAGTACTTCGTCTGTTCCGATAATACCAAGTATTTGACCCATTTCACCAGCAGCGATACGTACGCGTTCTGCGAATATATCAAATGATTCGAAATCAATCACTGCTTCTTCAAGCTCGTCTCTGGCCTTTATAAGATGTGACTTTACACGTTCATTTATTACAATATCAGATTCAGCGCCTGCCATCTGTTCATGAATCTTTTGTTTAATAACATTCATCAATTCATCAAATCCTTGACCCGTGATAGCTGAAACATGAATTCCTGGGCCGCCATTTTCAATATCACATTTGTTACATATTATGATTTCATTTTCCTTATCAGAAACCGGTGCTTTCTTACCCGTGTAAACCCTTAAAACTAAATCTGCATTATCAATTTCAAAATTTGTTTTTACCATCCCAATTTTTTCAATCGCGTCTTTTGACTTACGAAGTCCGGCCGTATCAGCAAGACGAACCAAATAACCATCAATATCTAATTCACTTGTAACAACATCTCGGGTTGTTCCATGAATATCAGAAACAATAGCACGCGATTGACCAATGATTTTGTTAAATAATGATGATTTTCCAACATTTGTTGGGCCGGCCAAAACAATTGAAAAACCAGAACAAATTTTCCGTGTGGCTCCCGACTCGCGCAGGCTGCATGAAATTTCATTACATAATTGTCTTACCCTGTGAATCAATGTTCCCCAAATATCTTGCGGTAAATCATCCGATGCATAATCAAGCACTGCGGCAGAATATGCAGCAATATCTATCATCTGAGAGCGCCATTTTTCAAATAAACGTGTATCACCACCGGTCATTATTCTGAGTGCCTGCTCACGTTGACGATCTGTACGCGCGTCAATTAATGCCGAAAGTCCTTCTATGTCTACTAGATCCATTTTCCCATTTTGAAATGCGCGTCTTGAAAACTCTCCCTTGTCGGCCATTCTAAAACCGAAACTTTTTAAAACTTCAAATATTTTTTGTATTACCGCTTCAGAGCCATGACTTTGAATTTCAACAACGTCATTTCCGGTAAAACTGTGTGGAGCGCGAAAATAAATAGCAATACATTTATCAACAAGTTCGCCGCTTGTATCTTTTAAATCAATCAAGTAAGCATATCTTTCTTTAATACCAGATTTGAGATTTGCTGTTTTTTCAAAGAAATTTTGCAAATCATTTCCACTGATACGAATAACTGCAACACCTGATTTACCATGACCACTAGAAAGTGCAAATATTGTTTCATTCATTTCTTACTTACCTCCTTTAATGCCATTGGTACCAATATTTCAATACCAGCTGTTGGATTATCACGTGTAAGTTTTGAAGCAATTTCAGCGACATCAATACGTCTGTACCCGAGTGTTTCCAGCGCAGATAGTAAATCTGATAATGCGTTATTTTCATTATCTAAAACAATTCCACCCATACCGGAAACTTTACCTTTTAATTCAACAATGATTTTTTCAGCAACTTTTTTACCAACACCTGGGGCGGCTGTGATTGTTTTTACATCCCCAGTTAAAATTGCGTTCATCAGCACTGATTCTTTGAAAGCACCTAATATATTCAATGCAACTTTTGGTCCAACACCAGATACCCCAAGTAATTTATTAAATAATTCTTGGCCTGAAATAGTTTCAAAACCAAACAAACGAATTGAATCTTCGCGAACGATCGTTTCAATCCAAAGATTAATTTTAGAATCATGAATTATAGATTGAATGTTTGGTACAAAAACTTTATAACCCACACCAACAACATTCAATATAATGTAATCATCACCGATAAAATCAACAATCCCTTGCAATTTTCCAATCATTTGTTATCCTTTCACAAACATTATAGGATATAAATATCTAATTATCAATCAAAGGTGACCCTTATGTCTGGACATTCAAAATGGCATAATATTATGCATAAAAAAGGCGCGGCAGACGCCGCACGTTCTGGTTTATTTACTAAACTCGCCCGTGAAATTACAATGGCGGCTAAACTTGGCGACCCAAGTCCGGATAATAATCCACGCTTGCGCTTGGCAATTTTGAATGCACGTAAAAATTCTATGCCAAATGACAATATAAAACGCGCTATTGATAAAGCTTCTGGATCTAATATTGAAAATTATGAATCCGTAAGATACGAAGGTTACGGACCAGGTTCAACACCAATTATTGTCGAAGCATTGACTGATAATCCACGCCGCACAGTTCCTGAAATCCGCAATATATTTGCCAAAAATGGGGGCAATATGGGCGAAGAAGGTTCTGTATCATTTATGTTTACACGTGCTGGTCAAATTTACTATCCACTTTCCATTGCAAAATCACCAGACGCAATGATGGAAATAATTATGGATGCAGACGCTGATGATCTGGAAACATCTGACGAAGGTTATATTGTTAAAACTAAAGTTGAAACCTTTATGAATGTTCAAAAAGCTTTGTCTGATAAACTTGGTGAACCAGAAAAAGCAGAACTGACATGGATACCAAATATGCCGATGGATCTAGATGACGAAACATACGCGAAACTTGAAAAATTAACAGATGCACTTGATGATAATGACGATGTGCAAAATGTTATAACTGCTGCAAATTAAAAACCGCCAAATGGCGGTTTTTTTTAGTCTTTTCTTACTGGATACATACCATCAATAACATTTTGACGAATCACGTGATGTTTAACCTTTTGTGTTGACGTCAGCGGTAAATCATCAGTCGTCATAGCAAAGTGTGTAACCCATTTGTAACTGGCAACTTTCCGATTAGCATCCATTATTTCTTTGCCGAGTTTATCAATTGTCATTTCTGGCTCAACCTGAAACACACCATATGATACAGTTTTACCTTTTACCTTGTGTTCAAACACTGCAACATTTTTAACACCTGGTATTGGAAGGAAAAGCGCCTCTAACTCATCAGGGTATACATTCTTTCCAGAATCCAAAACAATAACCTGTTTTTTACGACCAGCAAAATGTAATTCCCCGTTTTTATCAACAGTTACAAGGTCGCCTGTGTTAAAGAAACCTTGATCATCAAAAACTTCGGCATTGGCAGATTCATTATTCATATACCCACCAAAAACTTGATGTCCACGTACCCATAAAACACCAACACCATCTTCGTTTTTATCACGAATATCGCATTCACTGCCGGTGATTGGGCCGCCAAAAGAAAATGGAAAACGTTTTTTGCGTGGTTTTGAAATACAAATTGGTCCGACAGTCTCGGTCAACCCATAACCCTGGATAAATGTAAGACCCAAACGTTCATAGAAAGTTTCAACTTCGGGTTTTGTTGCTGCACCACCGGCAACCAATAATCTGGCACGACCACCGAATACTTCTAAGACTGGCTGTTGAACTTTTTTAACCAATCCGCCGAGTCCGATTGATTTTAAAAATTTACCATGTTTCATAATAAAACTGACTAACCACCATTTTTTCTTGGCCTTAATACCATCAATTATTTTATTACGGAAAACTTCCCACAATCTTGGAACTGCTGGGATTATTTGTGGACGATATTTTTTGAAATCCGCCAAAATATCTGTTGGGTTAATTGTCGGTTGTAATAAAATATTCGCATTAAAATGAATTGTTGCCAAAATTTCGACTGCAAATCCAAAAACGTGATACATCGGCAAAAATCCATAAAGTGTATCACCAGGATGTATCCATTCGGCCATATCTTGAAGTCCGTTCGCTGTTTCAACTATGTTAAAATGTGAAAGAGGAACAACCTTTGGCTGACCCGTAGAACCAGATGTAAATGACAAAGTTGCAATATCTGTTGCTGCTACTTCGGCAGGCAATAATCCCGAAGCTTCTTTGGAATCTTTTGTTGTTATATCATAAAATTTGAATTTGTCGGTTTTATAGAAAAATGATTTTTCTGCACAAACTAATTTACAACCTGTGATCTCTGCCATATTATCATATTCAAATGGGGTCAAATTTGTATCAAGTAATAAAACCTGCCCGCCAATATACCAAATTGCAAACAAAGTTGTCGGAAATTCAGGCAAATTATGTGACAAAATTGCAACTACATCGCCCTTTTCTACACCTATTTTTTTTAAACTTGCGGCGCGTTTCTTAACATTTTCTAAGAATTCAGAATAAGTCACTTTTTCACGTGTCAAGAACAGAGCATTTGGCGTCTTAAGAACAGATCGTTCTAGAAATTGGTTCATATTCATTTTAAAATCCTTGCTTGTTTTATGTTTGATTGGCATTATTATAATAAAGGATAATTTATTTAGCAAATTAAAAGCATACCATGAAAATCATAACTATAAATATCAATTCTGTCAGAGCACACGTAGATTCTTTTTTAAAACTTTTGGAATCTAACCAATATGACGTTATCTTAGTCCAAGAATTAAAGGTAGAAGACATAAGTTTTCCGCATATATTGTTTGAACACTTGGGTTATAACATAAAAATATTTGGTCAAAAATCTTGGAACGGCGTTGCAGTATTTTCAAAATTTTCTGTTGAGGATATAACACGTGGAATGCCAAATTATCCGACGAGTGATGCACGTTTTATGGAGTTCTTAATTGATGGCAGAATCAGGATTATAAATGTTTATATGCCAAACGGCGAATCTGAAATAAGTCCAAAATTCCAGTATAAACTTGAATGGATGAATAAATTTAGCGAACATATAAAAAACTATACCCACTCAGAAGAACCAGTGCTGATTGGTGGGGATTACAACGTTGCAATCGAGGATCGTGATATCTGGAATCCGAAGAACTTTATAGGCAGTTCTATAAGTGCTGAATCTGCACGTAAAATTATGCAACGTTGGCTGGATAATGGTTGGACTGATTGTTATCGACACTTTAAACCTGATGAAACCGGATATACGTATTTTGATTATCGCGGCCATGACACTGTTAAAAATAACCATGGATTAAGGCTTGATTATTGGTTGGCTAATTCTGCAGCAATGAAACTGATAACAGATTGCACAGTAGATCAATCTCCACGAACCGCTGATAAACCGACAGATCATTGTGGTCTTGTTTTAGAAGTAAAATAAAACCGCCATTTGGCGGTTATTTTTATTTTGATTGTTCTTCGTACATTTTTTTAAAGTCAACTTGTTGCATATAAAATGGAGGAAATCCAGATTCAGATGTAACACGTAAAACCAATGAACGAACGTTTGGAAACAACAATTCAGGAACAGTTATCAACAGAGTTTCTTTAAGTTCTGTTTCGTCTTTGGTGTCTTCTACTTGGACCAAACCAGAATATGTTATGTCTGTCATAAATATAGATTTGTCACCTTCTTCTAATTTGCTGTGCATTTTAACAATCAAATCAACCATGTATAAATTATTATCTGTGCCTTTGATTTGAATATCAAGATTGATATCCATTTTAGCCTGGCCGTTTTCTTTTTGAAAAAACAATTGTGGAACATTTGGTGACTCAAACGAAAAATCTTTTAAAAACTGTGATATCACTTGCATTTTTGACATGGCTTTGCCTTTTGGTTTATGTTATCTTTTATGATAATATAGCACAAATAGGGAAAATTTCAACAAAGGAATATAAATATGAACAGCAAATCTTTTAATTTTTACTCTTTATTGGCTGTTTTATCGTTTTCACTTGCTGGTTGCGGTGATTTTACAGGCGGATTTAGTGCTGGTGGTAAAATTGGTGATGCAAAAGTTCCAAGTAATTTGCACGCGGTTTCATATGGGGATCTGCCAGGTTGGTCCAACGATGATGTAAGATATGCATTAAAAGCATTCAGAAACACTTGCAAGGCTAAATTGCAATATAATGGTGAAGTTGTCCCAGACGCAGAATTATTGGCAGAAAAATGTAAAAATATACCACGCGAATCATCAAGTACAGAAACAGTTCGTAATTGGTTCCAGTCAAATTTTCAACCATATAAAATCTCTGACAAAGACGGAAAAACAAACGGAACATTCACAGGATATTATTCACCTGTCGTAAAGGCCTGTCGAACACAAACATCTGTTTGTAGTGCACCAATTATGGATAAACCTGCAAATGGACAAAACTATGTTGGTATCCCAGCCAAAGATTTAGTTGCAAACCGTATTGGGCGTGTTATTTACTGGATCGATCCAATCGATTTGCAAGACATGGGCAGCGCAACACTAATCCTCGAAGATGGCAGTCGGGTTCGACTTTCTGTCGCATCTACAAATAATTTACCATTTAATGGAATCGGTTCTCAGTTGAAAGCGCGTGGAATACGCCCACAAGAAGGTTATGGTATGAAATCGGTACGTAAATATTTGAAAGAAAATCGCAGCCTTGCAAATGAACTTATCAATAATAACCCACGATATGTTTATTATACGCCTTCAAATTCAGAAGCTGTAACCGGAAATATCGGAACCCCACTTTCAAAGATTCGCAGCATAGCCGTAGACAAAAGTATTTATACTTTGGGATTGCCAGTTTATATAAACACAAACCTTTCTGATGGACGCAAATTTAGACGTCTGATGATGGCCCAAGATACAGGCGGAGCAATCAAAGGTTGGGTTCGTGCAGATATATTCTTTGGCGTTGGCGACAGTGCGTTTACATATGCCCAGGGTCAACATGCAAATGGCGAAATGTATATATTAATGCCAAAAAGATATGAATATTGATTCAAAAACACCTTTGTCAGCACGCAAAGCACGCCCACAAACAATTGGCGGTGTTGTTGGAAATTTATTGCGTGCGCTGGGTGGCCGTGCATCTGATGCAGATTTAAAAAACAAATGGCCTGAAATTATTGGCCCAGAACTATCTGAAATAGCAATTTTGAAAAGTATTCGTGTAAAAGATAAAAAATTCAGCATTTCTGTATCGCCAAAAAATGCTGCTCTGGCATTACCGCTTTCTTACCGATTGGATGAAATAAAATTAAAAATAAATAATTATTTTGGTTATGAAGCTGTACAAAAAATGACTCTCAGCAAATAATTCGCGACATATTTGAATGTGCCAATGCAATTGCAATCGCATCAGATTCATCAGCGGTTTTGGGCGCTGCCGCTGGTAATAAAATTTTGACCATTTTATAAATCTGATCTTTGTCTGCATGCCCTGCAGATGTAATTGCCTTTTTAATTTTATTTGGTTCATATTCAAAAACTTGAATATTGTGTGTTGCAATTGAAACAATTGCGGATGCACGTGCATGCCCAAGTAATAATGTAGATGTTGGATTTTTGTTTACAAAAGTAATTTCAATTCCACATTCATCTGGTTTCCACGTTTCACAAATTTTTGAAACTTCATCGAAAATAAATTTCAAACGCACAGAAAGTTCTGCGTTTTTTGGTGGCAAAATAACGCCACTGGAAACATATTTTCGTTCACTGCCAGAAGTATCAATAATCGCCCACCCAGTGTGTATGAGACCCGGATCAATTCCTATTATTCTTTTCATTCGTTTCTCATAAACAATAAATATCTCTTTGGCTTTGTTTTCTGCTGCGTTAATAAAACTTTCCATCTTTTCTGAATTATATACTATGGGGCGTGATTCATCACGTTTTAATTGCAAAAAACTTATATCAATTGCTGGTGAAAACATCAAAGCCTCTAACGGAAGTTGTGGCATCATACCCTCTGACAATTGTTTTTCATTTGGGGCTTTGCCTGTTTTAATATCAACAACGTGTGACCCTTTGTCATCTTGCCATACAAGATCTGCCCGTGCACAAACAATCCGGTTACCAATCTTGGTTTCCCCATAAATTTCAGAATTTGCGGTCATAGGTATTCCAACAAAGAAATCTTCAACGACCTTTGCAATTTCAATAAAACGCTTGTTCCAGAAATGCCCAAGTACAGATTCAGGTGGCAAAATTTCCTGGGCCCTTTCTTTTAATACATTAACTAAATCAAGATTGCGATTTTTAATTTTTTCTTCGATAACTTTATGAACCAAGTTTCCAAATTCAATTGCGTATCTGTCTTCCCATGCATCTGGCTTTCTTTTTAAATTCAAAATTGATTTTGCATAATATACATAAGGATTGTGAATCAGATCTTCTAAATGTGTCACAAATATGGGCGCATTATACATTGGTGGTGACGGTGGGTTATTATTAATTGGATTATATGGTACATTGTCATAAGATCTTACTTTGCCAACATATTCTTTTCCAATATTCGTATCATTCTTATTTTTCACAGCAATACGCGATAAAAACCGAGATTCAATTGTCTGAGTTCCACCAGATGTATTTGATCGTGTCCAATAAACATTTTTTGCACATGATAAAGTGATAAAATCTAATGACTGTAATGATACTTTGCGCATTGGTGACGGTAACCCAATTTTATCAGCAACTCCACGTGGTAACCATGGATTTTCATAACCCATATCCGGGAACATTTCTTCGTTAAGCCCTGTTAGTATAACAACATCTGCTGTTTGCATTCTGGATTCAATTGTGCCAAGCACAAAAACTTTACTGTCCTCGATCATTGGTGGACGAATCTGAACACTGCTGAGCGCATCTGATATAACACCTCTGGCGCCAGAACGATCTAATACAATGTCATATTTGACTAAAATATCACAAACTGTTTTTATTTTTTCAATAATTTCTATGGATTCATCTTGCGCTGTAAAATCTGATATTAAATTTTTTATAGAACCATACAGATTCTTAAGATCTATCGGTAAATCTGAATCTAGATAGTTTAATATAAATCGTCCCAAAGGATGAGATACCCCGGATGTTCCTCCAGAAAAATCAGCACATATTCCACGTGCAGCAAACGCTTCTTTAAGTCTTTGATTTCCGGCGGCGTCTGGCGTTATCACCAAAACAGATTTATTTTCAGAAACGGCACGTGATGAAATTTCTGCAACAACTTCTGCTTCTTCTGATTCACGAACACAATCAATTCTTATTGCGTTATTTATAACTTTTGATGACCTGCTTGTGGTATTTGCAAATGCATCATTAAAAAAATCAATTTCTGAATCACCAACATCAATTACTTGAACACTTGACGGAACCACCCCTATTCTTTCAAGCAATTTATATTCTGAATGATATGGATTTGTCTCGGCCTCGTAATTTGAACATGTCCCAATTTTTCCAGGTAAAATTATTTTCCCGTTTGGCATTTTTGCAATATGCGCTATTAAATCGGCGGTTGCAGGAACCGAAGCTGTTGAGCCACAAACAAAAACCCTGTCATATTTTTTAACTTCTGAAATCCATTCCCGGATTCCTTGGTTTCTTTTTTGTGTTTCTGTAATTTTATCTGGAAAAATTTTTGGTAACACATTTGATACAAAATCCAAAAACTTTGCCTTGGCAATAAAGTGTTCGGCATATTTTTCATCTATTAGATTTGACCAATTGATAGTTGTTTCTTCACCTGGGGCACGTTCATTTTCAATATAATCCATCATTCTGACTAAATCATGCGCTATGGGTAATGCAGAAGCCATTCCACGACCATCAAGGGCTGCAACCATTTTTGATAAAACAATTACACGCTCTGTATTTGATATTACGTTGTCTCCGGATTCTGAATCTGCTTCGTCAACACTTTCGCCAAGCGCAACAATTTTCGGTAAAATAACAGCGTTACCTGATTTTTCAACAATCAATTTTTCAAAACTTCGCACTGAACGCCTTGATGGTAAAAATACAATATCCGAAGAATAGTCATAACTTTCTTTTTGCAAAAGATGCCATAACGCTTCAAGCATCATGGCAGGATTTGATACACAAAAAATATTATTATTTGCCGTCAATTATTTCACGCAATCTTTCTATACCTATTTTCTTAGACGCTGATGTTTCTAAAATCTCTGTGATCATTGCTGGACGAAGCATACATGATATTTCACGACACAAAGTGAATATCGCAAGTTTACCAGCTTTGTCGATTTTTGTTAAAACAACTTGATAAGTTATTCCGTGCGCATCGCAGAAATCCATCAAATCTATATCTGATTGTTTTATGTCAATTCGTGAATCAATTAATATAAATAAACGTTTTAATTGTGTACGCGTCATCAAATATTCTTGAAGTCTCGAGAGCCACATATCAGCGGTAACTTTGGAAATTCTGGCATAACCATATCCCGGCAAGTCAACCAGCGTTACTTTATCATTAAGATTAAATAAATTTATCTGTTGGGTTCTGCCAGGTGTTTTTGATGTTCTTGCTGTATTTTCACCCGCAACTGCGTTTATCAATGAAGATTTTCCAACATTGGACCGCCCTATGAAAGCATACTCATTTATTTTGGCCTTTGGCAGAGATTTTACTTCTTCGAAAGATCCCACAAACTTAATCATTTTCGCCTCCATTTTTTGTTATAAAAAAGTTAATTAATTATGTTGTACTGTTTTCAATTATTATTTTGTCATAAGCTTCTGATTTACTGATACCTGTCCTGGCTGCTACTTTTTCTGCTGCTTCTTTGGTTTTATAACCTTCGGCAACAACTTGTTTTACAATTTCTGATATATCGGAATCCGACATTTGAATATCTGGTGCCGGCTCTATGACCATTACAATTTCGCCCTTGATTTCCTTGCCTGAAAGTTTTTCTGACAATTCAGAAGGGTAACCAATAATTGTTTCTTCAAACATTTTTGTAATTTCACGAACAATTGCAACACGACGCTCTGGCATTACACGTGTAAGTGAAGAAACTGTATCTAAAACTCTGTTCGGGCTTTCATAGTAAATTATAGTGTGCCGAATGCGATTGTCCAGGTGCAACTTCTTTTCATCAAAAAATCCACAGAATGTAAACCGATCCGTCGGGAATCCGGACAACACCAGCGCAGATATCAGAGCAGTCGGTCCAGGAACAACAAATACTGGTAAATCATTTTCACGGCATGCACGAACAATTCTGAATCCAGGATCAGATACAGCAGGCATACCAGAATCAGAAACAACCGCTATGCGCATCCCAGACTGAATTTTTTGAATTAAATCTGTTAAAACCTCACGTTCATTATGATCGTGCATCGCAATACGCGGTGTTTTAATATCAAAATGTGTGGCTAGTTTTCCAAAAACGCGTGTATCTTCACATGCGATCAAATCGACATTTTGCAAAATTTCAACTGCGCGCGGAGACATATCGGAAAGGTTTCCAATAGGTGTTCCAACAATATATAATCCTGTTTTTATTTCCATTTTATTTGATTATTCCTTGATGCTATATTATGATAATACTATCACTTAGGGAATTTTCAAATGTTTAAATCATTATATTGGATTATTTGCTCGTTATTCATGGTTTCTGCCTGTGTCCAACAAGGTGGTGATTGGAATACCGGATATGGAGAGACACCTCCCGGTGCTCCTTCAGAATTATACGGTACATTTTCACCAGATATGACTGAAACGTCTATGATAGATGGAACGAGTGCATCAGCTATTGCCCAAGAAACAGCGAATGTTAAAACTATTGCTGTACTTTTGCCTCTTTCTGGTCCAAATGCAGAATTAGGTGAAGGTTTACGTCATGCTATTGAAATAGCATTTTTGCAAAAACAACCAAAAAATATACTAATTTCATTTAATGATTTGTCTGGAACTCAGAATAACAAAATATCAGCCATAGAAGGCGTTCTTTTAAAAAAACCAGATATAATTATTGGTCCAATTTTTGCAGAAGATGCGACTTTATTAAGAAATATGAAACCAGATGAATTACCAGTATTATCATTTTCATCTGATCAATCCGCGCTTGGTGATGGTGTGTTATCTGTTGCCCTTATGCCGAACCAAGGTGCCGAAGCATCCGTTGAAAAAATAGTCAAAGATGGTCGTAAAAAAATTCTTGTACTGGCACCAAACAATAATTCTGGTTATGTAATGGCTACTACAGCCCTTGATGCTGTTAATATTTACAGCAATAATTCAAAATGTCTGATTTATTATACCGAAGGCGATTCTGATTCAATAAAATCAGCGGCCTCGCGCGCAGCGCAATATCCTGCACGTAATGCTGCAAATGATCGTGCCAAAGAAATTTTGTCTGATATTTTGATAAATGAAAATTTATCCGCTTCAGAAAAAAATTCTTTGAATGCTCAACTTGAAAGATTGTCTAAAAATGACACCCTGGGTAACCCACCATTTGATTCAGTATTATTTTTAGGCGGCGCCGCTGACAGTAAATCACTTGCTTCGTTTTTGAAATATTATGACATAGGTGACGCAAAATTATATGGCACAGCAATGTGGGATTCACCAATTATGCTTGGCGATATTCAAATGTTCGGTTCAGAATATTCATCATTACCACCCGTAAACCCTAACTTTGAAGCGATTTATACCGAAGTTGAAGGTAAAACCCCTTCACGTATGGATTCATTTGCATATGATGCAACAATGCTCGCAATTGGTGCAATTGAATCTCATAAAGGTATCGCAGCATATTTACTTGATCCTTCTGGATATCGTGGTCTGGACGGATTATTACGTTTGCGTCCAAACGGAGAAAGTGAACGTGCGTTGCAAATCAATCGTTTAAACAGTGATGGTGCAATAACAGTTGTTGGACCAGCACAGAATTTTATACACCCACTTTATCAAACACCACGTGCCAGCAAATCGAAACCAAATGAACGTTCTTGCGATTTTGAAGGGGTTCGCGCAACTGATTACATAAATATACCTGCGCGTCTGCGGACAAAATATACTTCAAAATTATATGGATCTTGGACAAAACTTGATCAAACAAATACAATTTCTGATCCAGTAACTGTTTTACCAGAAGATGATTCAGAACCTGTTTATACAGATCCAGATTTTCAACCGACAAATCTTGACGAGGTTGATAAACATATGATTGACGAAGTTTCTGTGACCAATTAAAAAAACTTGATTTGTCTTATAATTTGTATATAATCGGGCAGTCGCAAAGTTTTGGGCGTGCGCCGGAGTCGGAGAGCCGGGGCAGACTGTAAATCTGTTAGCTTACGCTTTAGGTGGTTCGACTCCACCCACTCCCACCAATAATATTAAAAAACTGCGGGCATTGTTTAATGGCTAAAATACAAGCCTTCCAAGCTTGGGATGAGGGTTCGATTCCCTCTGCCCGCACCATAAAATAAAACCGCCTTATCGGCGGTTTTTTTATTATCCAACAATTCCATTTTTGATTGTGATTATGCGATCGGCGCGTGATGCAAGCACCATATCGTGCGTCACAAACAGCATCGCCATCTTGTTTTTCCGTGCCAAATCTAATAACAAATCAAATACCATTCCCGCATGTTTTGGATCAAGTGAACCTGTTGGCTCGTCCGCGAGTAAAATATCCGGTTGATTAGCAAGTGCACGTGCAACAGCCGTACGTTGTTGTTCACCACCAGACATTTCTGATGGAAAATGACTGGCACGATGTAATACATTTGCAGATTTTAATAATCTTTTCGCGATAATAATTGCTTCGTTTTCTTCTCTGCCCGCTGTCAGCATAGGTAAGACGACATTTTCAAGTGCAGTAAAATCAGAAAGTAAATTATGGCGCTGATATACAAACCCTAATTTTTGACGGCGCATATTAGTGCGTGCCTCGTCGTTCATTTTGTGAACAACAGAACCCGAAATAATAATACTTCCAGATGTTGGTCTATCCAGCAAACCAACGCATTGCAACAATGTTGACTTTCCACAACCACTTGGTCCAACAAGTGCAACTATTTCACCACGACGCAAATCGAATCCACCACCACGAAGAATCTGTAATGGCTGTCCACCTTCTACAAACGTTTTTTGAATGTCGCGCACAGACATTACAACATCGCCCTTTGCAACTTTTGATAAAGATTTTAAAATTGAATTGCTCATTTATTCATTCCTTAAAACTTCGACTGGATCTGTTTTACTTGCGCGCCATGCGGGATACAGAGTTGCCAAGAATGCCAAGAGTATTGCGACTGATGCAATTCCAATAATTGATAATGGATCAATCTTTGATGGTAATTCAGAAAGATAATAAAGGTCTGCTGGAAATAAATCTCGACCGGTCATCAATTGTATAAACTTGCGTATTGGCTCAATATAAACCGCAATTAAAATACCAAACACTGTCCCAAAAAATGCCCCAATTACACCGATTAATGTTCCAGCCAAAATGAATATTTTCATCATTGATTTCTTTGACACACCAAATGTTCGCAGAACTGCAATGTCTTTGGATTTATCTTTGACTAACATAACCAATGATGACACAATATTAAATGCTGCAACAATAACTATCAAAAGTAATATTAAAAACATTACGTTTGATTCAACTTGTAATGCCCCAACAAAACCACGGTTCAAATCGCGCCAATCGCGAACAATAAATCCGCCAGGCAACATTGTAGAAAGTGCTTTGCGAACAATTTCGGTATTTTCTGGATCTTTTAAAAACAAATCTATATGTGTTACAGATCCAGGTATATTCAGATATTTTTGCGCAGATTCCAGTGGTATAAATACAAAACCAGAATCATATTCATACATTCCCATAAAGAACGAAGATTTTACAGGATAAGACATAATGCGTGGCATTGTGCCAAATGCGGTCGGTGTTCCGCCATTTGCAGAAATTAGGGATACTTGATCATTCAGTGTAAGTTTCAATTGACGCGCCAAACTCATCCCCATAACTAATTCATCATTTTTGATATCTGAAAGTGATGTGCCATAAATTTTTGCACCAACACCTGTTTTTGCTGACAAATCGGACATTCTGATTCCACGTAAAATTGCACCAGAATTATTACCATTTGCACTGACCATTACCTGACCTTCGGCAATTGGAACAATTCCTGTTACATTTGCAGCCACTATTTTATTTTGTTTCATTTTATCAATCAGAAAATCATAATCTGAAATCGCGCCATCACCATAATAAACAACCACATGCCCGTTCATACCAACGATACGAGATAATAATGTTTGGTGAAAACCGCCCATAACAGACATTACGACAATCAATGTCGTAACCCCAAGCGTTATTCCCAATAAAGATACCCAAGAAATAACAGACACAAAACGTTCGCGACGTTTTGTACGCAAATAACGAAAGGCTATCTTTCTTTCAAATTTCGAAAACAACATTTATTATTCCTCTAAATAATTACGCAAATCTTGACCACTGAGTGTTGCAGGCTGAGTATCAGGCTGAGTAATTGAAATTACACGCGGTGACATAAATATAACCAATTCTGCAAAAGGCGATATCAAAGTTTCTGATTCTGTGACAAACGAATGTGTCGGAATTCCGATAATCACATAGTTATCACCAAGATTACTTGGGATTTTAAATTGTGATAATTCACCAGCATTAGTGCGAAGAACGATTTTAGAATCAACTTTTTTCATTCCTGCATAATCACCGTACTTTCCAGTTGCACCGATTATTAAATCTGTTTCTAATCTTTCTTCTCTGGAACATTGACCGATGTCAAAACGTGACTGCCAACCGCTTGGGATTGCAAATGTACCCTGGGAGATAAGAACAATATTACTTTGCTGACTTAAAAATTCTTGCAATGTTTTTGTGTTTATTTCTGGACTTACCACCAGTGTACGACCAACAACGCCAGGAATGGACATTTTTACATTCTTTTCACCCAAACTTGGCAGTATATTCATCCATACAATTGGGTTATCCGATTTTGGATATACACGATAAACATCAATATCCCACGCAATCAGATTCTTTTTAGATCCGATATCTGCAACAATTTTTGCGACATCTTTTTCAGTTTGGTAATTACCTTCGAATTCAAGTGTTTTGTCTTCCCAGTTTACCAATAAATTCCGCAAATCCGAGCCATGCATCGCATCAATCAATGCCATTATCATATCTTGATCTTTTGGCATTTTCATCAACCATTTAGCCCTGTGCATAAGATGTAATTCACGCGCTGAATCATCATAAGAATAATAAGCTTTACCCATGCGCGATATTAAATCTGCGGCTTCGCTCAGGTTACCAGACTTTATACTGCCGGTTATTTTTTCTGGTAATGATTCATCTTCAATAACAACAACATTTGTTCCTTCAAGTAATTTTTCCAAAGCTTCCTTTACTGTCAATTTTTCAAATTCATAATCTTTGACTTCAAAATTTGGTAATTTATCACCTGCATCCAGACGAACTATTTCAATTGGTTGGCTTGGTACCACAGAAAGAACTGATTGATTATCCCAATCAACACGGCATCTTTTTGGTAAATCAAGTGCAAATCGGCGCGCTGTATCAGTTGTTAATGCCGCTTTCTTTGGAAAAATTGGAACAGAATTTTCATCAACAACCAAGTTATCAACAACCTGCACTGTTTCAACAGCAGCTTGGTTCTTTTGTGCCCATTGGGTACATCCAGATATAACAAATCCGACTGTGCAAACCGCAAAGATAGCCAGAAATGAATTGTGATCGTTATATAATTGTTTGATTTTTCTCATGGTTCCCTCTGTCCTATGATATATTCATAACTTTTTCGAACTCTTTCAAAGTCATTTCGTAGATAGGTTTTTGTGATGGAGTAGTCAGATCTTTGACCTTGTCAGCCTCTGCACGAAATTTTGAAACAATATCCTTGAGTTTTTGGTCAGCCCCTTCAAGTTTCTCACCATAAGCCGCTATGAACTCTAACAAATCTGCAGCAAAAAAGCGACCAGTATAATTTTCGATTGGAAGTCCACCTTTTTGCACACAAATTGCTGACATAATTGGACCAAGTCGATTGTAAAAATCTGCAAGCTGCAAAAAATTATCATATTTATTCATCTGATTTTCCTTAGTGCAGCTTTATTATAAAAGTTATTGCCCGGCTTTGGCAATTAAATTATAATGAAAACATGATTAAACTTAAAATTGTGTTTATGTGTGTTATATGCTCTGCACTTTATGCGTGCTCGAGCCCGAATGGTGGCAACATAGATAACGCGACTATTTTGAATTGGGAAAATGAAATGGTAACAACAGAACAATTTGTTCGTGACCATAAGTCATGTCTTGGTGTCGACAGACCTTCGCATATGCCACGTTCGCGTCTTGCTAAATTGCTCGCACCGAACCAATCGTCACAAATGCCTGATTGGGACGGACTTTGGGTTACATTTCAATCAAACGAATATTCTGATGTTGGGCAAAGATCCCTGATGTCAATTCCTTCAAATTCCAGTTCTAAATCCGTGGGTGCGTATAGAAAATGTATGTTTAAACGCGGATATTTATTACGAGCAAGCTGATAAAGATTTTTTTAAATGAACAACGAATATATTCTTATTGTTACTTCCGAACTTTCGCGTGGGCTTATTTCATTGACTCGCGAACTTGAAAAAAGAAAATTAAAACTGGCCGTGGCTGCACCACGATCTGGTAATGAAATATATCTTATGACTGAAAAGTTTATAAGATTGCCACATTTGCGCATTTTTGGTAAAACTTTCTTGTTCAAAAGTTCAGAATTAAAACATTTTATATCGAATAAAAATCCGATAATTCATTGTGTTGATGGCAACGCTTTTAAATTAAATTTGCCGAATCAAATATATTTTGAACCAAGTTTTGGCCTTGATCTTAAAATTTGGAACCCAGGTTCTGTATCAGCATTACGTCAAACCCAATTTTTAACCGAATATAATATTGCACCACATCAAAAATTGATTTCAGTAATAAGTCCATTGGGTGAAGGTCTGTCAGAGATTTTGAATGCATTAAAACAAATAGATCGCGACGATTTTATAATCGCTCTTACTGGTCGTACGGGCCGCACGCATAAAATTATGAAACAAATTGTACAAAGCGGTGTCAGTGATAAAATTATTCTGGCCGGTCAAGTTTCTGATATGCCAACTCTTCTGCGTGCTTCGTTTGCAAATTTATCTTTAACCAATCATTCAGACAGAATGTTGAAATTTGCTGCTGCAATGGGACGTCCAACTATTTGGAATAAATCCGAAACAGAAATTAAACCAAATATAAATCTTGGAAATTTATCAGCAGATGCAATTGCACGCGCACTCAGTAATGCTCTGGATATGGATTTTGATAAACGTTCAGCTGCAGAGAAATCGAACATTGCAATTGCGAAAAAGTTTTCAATTGAAAATTCTGTCAAAGAATGTCTTGATCAATACCGCCAGGCTTGAAGCCAAGCTTATTTTTTGATATAATAATATCTATGAAACATTCATTTAAATTTTGGCTATTTTTTGTGCTTTCTTTAATTATGGCGATATATTTCACCACACGTATAGTTATAGTATTACTGGGCAACGGTGCATTTCGTGTAAGTAAAATTATGATATCGTCTAAAAATGGTGGGGTTGATCAATCGGCAATTACAGAAGTTATTGGGATAAAATCAAATACAAAAAGTTTTTCGGTTAAACTTGATGATGCTTTGATAAGAATAACTTCAATCCCAGACATTGAATTTGCAGCCGTGCGCCGACTTGCAGATGGTAACTTGCAAATAAAAATCAAAAAAAGATTGGCAATTGCAACATGGATGAATAATAACTCTTTTTATCCACTTACCGCAAACGGATCATTAATAAATAAACCACAAAATGAAAGACCAGAAAATGCACTTGTATTCAAAGGCTCTTTACCACCTGATATTTCATATATTGTTGAAACAATGAAACATTCTCCAAGAATTCTTTCAAATTCTGGGTATCTGGAATGGATTGAAGGACGCAGATGGAATATAACAACGATTAATAATACAATCATTATGTTGCCAGAAACAAACTTTGATTATGCTATAAAAAAATTGAATGATCTGGAAAACAAAAATCAAATTTTGGAACGTAAAATATCTGTGATTGATATGCGCGATCCAGAACGTGTTTTAATAAAATGAATTTAATAGATTCTTCTTTTCTTTGCATTGACCTCGGTTCATCTGCGGTTCGGGGTATGGGGATTCGTATCACATCGGCCAAAATTTCCAAAAGCGCAATCGCATCTATTGAATCATCTGATACTACTTTTGCACTTAGACAAGTTATTGATGAACTAGAAGAAAAATTGGGATCACATTTTGATTCTGCGTTTGTTACCGGTAATTTTGGGCATAAAAATTATTCATTAAAACCAGAATCTGTTAACTGGAATACTGAACATAGAATATCAGAGCTTGATGTATTAAAACTCGCTGAAAATGCAGCACGTTCAATCGAAGGATCTCCATTACATGTTATACCACTACGTTATGACACGCCATCAATGCGAAACCTTGCTACACCAATTGGACAGATTGACACATCATTAAGTGCGGTATTTGGTATTTTAACAGCATCCCCAGAAATACTCCAAGATATTACAACTGCTCTTCGCAGTGCACATTTGCAAGTACGCGGATTTTTTGATCCAATGTTTTTGCTTGGAGAATCATTGCGTGATGAATCTGAAAATACAATAATAATTGATTTTGGAGCAAGTCGCACAGGGATATCTCTGTGGACAGCACGTGGTCCAATTAAGATATCAATGATTCCGATTGGTGGAAAAGATTTTACAAGAATTATTGCGGAAAATTTCAATTTGCCATTTGCAATGGCAGAGCGTATAAAAAAGAATTGTGCATCTGTAATACCAACAGAAATTGATCGTTTTGCACCTGCAGATTCAAGATATGATTTTTCACGCAGTGATGTAAATGAAATTTTTATGCCAATGTTTTCAGAAATTATGGATTTAATAGAATCTGAAATAACACAATCAATTGAAAAATATGCCCCGACAAAAATTATTGTAACTGGCGGTGGGGGGGCAATAAACGGTTTAGGCGAATATCTGCAATCACGATTCAAAATTGATACAGAAATCACAAGTCCAGATTCAGCCGTTCAATCATGTGCAAATTATATTTGGCGTAACCAAGCATCTGCTGTAAAGGCATACCTGGTAAGAAAAAGTAAAATGGATTCCATGATTCCAAAACTGTTTTCTGTATTTCATAAAAGAAAACGGCACGTTAAATCTTTTATTCCAATAATGCCAAGTACACTTGCATTTGATATGACAAATCAAAAAACTTTTGATTTGTTCACAAGTGGTGGCATTTCGATGATTCATGTTGATATCATGGATGGTTTTTATGTTGGTGGAATTGCTGGGAGCATTGACGAGCTAAAACAAATTCGCTCTCGTACAAATGCCCATCTGCATGTTCATTTAATGACAGAAAGCCCAATCGTATGGTCGGAACGCGCTGTGATTGCAGGTGCGGATACAATTATCGTTTCAACCGGAACATATGGTGTCCGAAGCGCTTTGCGAAAAATCAAAGAAATGGGAAAACGCTGTGGAATTGCGTTACATCCAGAAACATCGGTTGGAATATTAAAACCAATAATAAAAGAAATTGATGAAATCCTTGTAATGGCGGTAATACCCGGAAAGAGTGGTCAAGAATTTATAATGGACACTGTTTCAAAAATCAGAGCACCTGCAAATACTCGTAAAAAATATGATCTTAAATTCAAGATTTCTGTCGATGGCGGTATAAATCCTGAAATTGCAAAAATGTGCTGGGACGCTGGGGCAGATTTCCTTATCAGTGGGGCATTTCTTGCCAGTTCTGCTGATTTCCCGGTTGCCGTCCAATCACTTATCAATAAGTAATATTTCGCGACCACCGTCTTTTTCTGTAATAAAAACATGAATTGTGTCAGATGGCAAAAATGATTCCGCAATTTCTGGCCATTCAATTATCGTTATATCGTTTTGAATTGCATAAGACAAACCTATTTCTTCCAATTCAGAAACATCTGTTATTCTATATAAATCGAAATGTGAAATTCCATCGTATGTTTGCACGATTGTGAATGTAGGACTTGGCACAACTGTATCCCGCCCACGTAATTCTTGGATAACTGCACGTGTGATTTCTGTTTTACCCATACCCAGATCGCCATGTAACGCGACTGTTACAGGTGCTTTTAATTTACGAGCAAACTTTTTGCCCCACTCTCTCATTTCTGAAACATTTGCAATAAATTCTTTCATTTTTTACTCCACCAATAATAAATCATTTTCCAATTTATGAATCTGATCGCGAATTGAAGCAGCGCGCTCGAACTCTAAATTCTCGGCATTCTTTTTCATTTCGCGGGTAAGTTTTGTTATTTCCTTTCTTATTGCAGGTGCATCCATAACACCATCTTTGGTATAGATAAAATGTATACCTTCGTCTTTTGTTCGCGCAGCCTCGTCTTTTTCTTTAACCTCTGCAAACACAGATTTTATAATCGATTTTGGTGTAATACCATTCTCTGTATTATATGCCATTTGTTTTTCACGTCTGCGTGATGTTTCATCAAGCGCTGCTTTCATAGAACGTGTAATTGAATCTGCATATAAAATAACACGACCATTTACATTTCTTGCCGCACGACCAATCGTTTGAATTAAACTGCGGGTCGATCTCAGGAATCCTTCTTTGTCGGCATCCATAATGCAAACCAATTCACATTCAGGAATATCAAGCCCTTCGCGTAATAAATTTATTCCGACCAAAACATCAAATTCGCCAAGACGCAATTGACGTATTAATTCAATACGTTCAAGCGTTTCTACATCTGAATGCAGGTAACGCGCACGGATTTTATTTTCGTTCAAATAATCTGTTAATTGCTCTGACATCTTTTTGGTAAGCGTAGTAATTAAAACACGCCCTTTTATACCTTTGATTTCAACAAGCAAATCATCAACTTGATTCTTTGTTGGACGAATTTCGCACACTGGATCCAAAAGACCAGTTGGTCTGATAACTTGATCAACAACTATGCCATGTGATTGCTGGAGCTCCCAATCAGACGGAGTGGCAGAAACAAAAATTGTTTGTGGGCGCAAAGAATCCCATTCTTCAAATGTGAGTGGTCGATTATCCAGCGCAGAAGGCAATCTGAAACCATAATCAACCAATGTTTGTTTACGTGAACGATCACCCTTATACATTGCCCCAATTTGCGGAACTGATACATGTGATTCATCAACAAATAAAATCGCATCTTTTGGTAAATATTCGAACAATGTTGGCGGTGGTTCGCCCGGTTTGCGACCAGATAAATAACGTGAATAATTTTCAATTCCGCGACATGTACCAGTTGCTTCCATCATTTCAATATCGAAATTAGTACGCTCGCGAAGTCTTTGTTCTTCAAGATACTTCATGTTTGATTTAAAGTATTCAAGCCTCTGGGCCAGATCTTCTCTGATTTCTCCGATTGCTTGTAATACTGTTGGCTGGGGGGTTGCATAGTGAGTATTTGGGTAAATAACAACCTGTGTCATATTACGCGTCTTACCACCAGTTAATGTGTCGAATTCCCAAATATCTTCAAGTTCTTGACCAAAGAATGAAAGTTTCCAACCGCGATCTTGGCTGTGTGAAGGAAATATATCAAGTACATCACCACGCACCCGGAATTCGCCACGATTAAATCCTATGTCGTTTCTTTTATATTGCAAATCAACCAATGTTCTAATTACATCAGAAATACCAACCTTATCCCCCTGTGAAAACGATTCTTTCATTCCAGAATAAGTTTCGGGCGATCCAAGACCATAAATACTTGATACAGAAGATACAACGATAACATCGCGCTCTTCAAGCATTGCACGTGTTGCACTGTGTCGCATGCGATCCAATTGATCATTTATTGATGAATCTTTATCAATATAAGTATCTGTTGTAGGCACATATGCTTCTGGTTGATAATAGTCATAGTAAGAAACGAAATATTCCACATGATTATTTGGAAAAAAACTCTTCATTTCGGTATAAAGCTGGGCAGCCAGAATTTTATTTGGTGCCATAATAATACTTGGCCTGCCCGTATTTGCGATTATATTGGCCATTGTGAAAGTTTTTCCGGAACCAGTAACGCCCAATAAAACTTGATTATTTTCATTTTTATCAAGACCTGCTGTCAATTCCTTGATCGCAGATGGTTGATCACCGGTTGGCTTATAATCACTGACAAGATTGAATATTTGTTTTTTCATTTACAGGAATATTTAATCACATTATAATTGAATTGCAAAGCAAAGAGAGAGATTTATGAAAAATTGGCACAAGAGGGTTTTATTCTGGTCGACGGTTACTGCCGTATCGCTGGCTGGGATTGCGACAGTATTCGTTCCGCCACTTATAAATTTTGATTTTTTAAAACCCAGACTTGAAACTGCAATTCTTAACAATGCGGGTCTGCATGCAACAATTGGTGGTAATGTCCGTCTTTCGTTGCTTGGAAACCCAAAGGTTATCGCCAACCAAGTTGCAATATCTGAATATAACGGTGTTGTAGATTCTGCTGTATTCAGAATCCCATGGAAAGAAGTTTTTGCACCACAAACATTTGGCACAACCATAGAACTTGTTAATGCAGATCTGGAACTTTCGGATCTTTCAACCCCTGCCTTTTCAAATCGTTTAATTTTTAATAATTCATCTGTTTTATTCATGGGTAAAAAATATAGTGATATAAATGGTGTTTTACAAAATGGAACTTTTGTTGGGACTGTGCGCACAGATGATCATAAATATTCAATTGGAGCTGTGGGTGGAAATTTCAGAATAACAAATCCAGAAATAAAATTGGAAATGATAGGACAATTATTTTCGGATTCTGATGAAAACACTGGTGCAAACGGAACACTGTCAATAGAAACTGACAAAATAAACCAATGGTTTGGTTTTACAGTTCCTAAATTCACAGATGTTGTTTCTGCAAATATGAAGTTTAAATGGTTTGGGGACGATTTAGAATTTTATGACATTATTGGTGAAACCGGTGCATCTAAATTTCGCGGTGAAATACAAATTGGAAAAACGCATAATTCTGTAAAAATGTCTGCTGATAATCTGGACTTTGATTTATCATTTATTTTGGGTAATTCTGAATTCTTGCGTAATGCAGATATTGATTTGAATCTTAATGGAAATTTAAAGTTTGGCGATCATATTTTCTCAACCGTCGAATTTGTTGGCATGAAATCAAATAGTGAATTTGAAATCAAACATTTAAGAGCTGTAAATTCGAAAGAATCTTATGTTGCGAGTGGTGTTATAAACGAATCCGGTGCCAAAGGATTGAAACTTGAAATCACCAAAAGCAGCGGTAATTTAACTTGCGATTTTTATGGAACAACCGAAGTTTGGCGTTGTGCAAAATTTGATATTAAAACCAAAAATTATTCTGCAACAGGTTCTGTCTCGGTCAATCCGAAATCGTATGAAATGACAATTGAATCTGATAATCTGCCTTTTGACACACTACTGACAGAACTTAAAAAATATTTTGGACCACGCAATGGTATTATTACATTTAAATTAAAAGGTGCATCAGGACAGACCGAAGTAAAAAGTAATAATGTCAGAACTTTGACTCTAAAGGCTGATTTTGTATCACTTGAATCTCTTGATTTATCAGACATTTTACCATTACCAGAAATAATGTTAAAAGATGACGGCAAAGTTTATGTATCAATTGAAAATGGCAAATTAAAAAGCCTTGATTTCGAAGCCCCAGATTGGTCTTTTGCAATGTCCGGAGAGTCTTTTGTTCTTGAACATTCAGATATAAAAAGATTTCTGGGCGCTGTTGCCCCAGAAATTGATTTATTTTTTATGCAGTCAAATTTACCAATTGTAATTTCTGGTGAATATAAAAAACCATACATCAGAAAATTAGAAATAGAATTTGGAACAAACGTTTTACATGGGTACGCAGAATCTGGTAAATTTAACTTGAAATCAAATCAATTAAATATTGATGAATTGATTGATGAAAACTTCAAATCATCTGATGAATCTGCGGCTTTTCTGCACAGCGAACCATTACTTGCCCCACTGGCAATAAAAAATTCTACAATATCTCTTTCTACAAAAAAGATAGTTATTGGTGGTGGAAATTATAAAAATTTTGTATTTGCACTGCGTCCAAATTCAGAACAATTTTCAATTACTGATGATGCTCTTGGAAATATGCTTGTATCCATAGATAAAAATAAAAACGATTATCAAATGATGATTCAGGCAAATAAATTCTTTGTTCCTGGAAAGTTACTTGATCAGTCAAGTCCATTGAATATAAGCGATACCGTAATTACAGCCCAGGCCAACCTGTCGACATTCGGACAAACATCACATGATATTCGTTATAATTTATCTGGTGATGTTGATATGACATTGGACGGTGGAACCCTTATTGGATTGGGCATAGATAATTTTTACAAAGGTGCACTGGATATAACAAGAACAAATGCAAAAGATGCAATTCAAAATATGTTTAACGGTGGAACAACTGAAATTAAATCAATGCATATAGTTGGAAAATATAATTCTGGAATTTTGACAACATCACGTTTGTTCACACTTGGCGCAAAACATGCAAATATAAGTGGTAATTTACAAATCAATAATGGAAAAATTGCTGCAATTATGAATATATTATTACGTGGCACATCTGCAGAACCAAAAACATTACAACTTGGTATTGGATTTAATGGCGAAAGAAATTATTCAATTGATGACGCAATAATTGCAATTGATCCTGATTATACTGTTGCTTTTATAAACAGCCACGATAAATTCTGATATTAAAAAACCGGTGTTTTCACCGGTTTTTATCAGTTTTTCTTTCTTACTTGGATATGTACTTCTCGTAATTGCTGCTCGGTTACTTCGCGCGGTGCCCCAAGCATTAAATCTTGGCCGCGTTGGTTTGTTGGAAACGCAACAACTTCGCGTAAGTTTGGTTCATCCAACATTATTTGAACCAATCTATCAATACCAAATGCACATCCACCATGCGGTGGTGCACCGTATTGAAACGCTGCATACATTCCACCGAACTTTGCACGGACTTCTTCTTCGCCGTAACCAGCAATCGCAAATGCTTTGACCATTGTTTCGGGATTATAGTTACGAAGACCACCGCTGCAAATTTCTGCGCCATTTAATACCATATCAAATTGATTTGCTTTGATTGACAATGGGTCACCGGATAATTCGCCACGTGGCAACGAAAACGGATTATGTCCGAAATCAATTTTTCCAGTTTCTTCGTTCAATTCATACATTGGGAATTCTTCAACCCAACATAAACGGAATTCCTTCTTATCTATCAATCCAAGATCATCGCCCAGACGGCTACGCAATTTTCCCGCTGCTTTGGCTGCCTTTTCTGCGTTATCGCAAACAAAGAACATTGATGAATTATCACCAGAAATTGCATGCAACTTTTCTATACGTGCAGAATCCAGTTTTTTTGCAACTGGCCCTTTGGCTTCTTCTGCAAATATTATATAACCCAATCCACCAAGTCCAAGTTCCTTGGTTGCAAATTCACCCAGTTTATCAAACCATGAACGTGCCTTGTCCGCAGAGTTTGGTGCAGGAATTGCACGTACAACTGCTCCATTTTTAACTGCATCTGCAAAAACTCCGAAATCAGAATCACGGAATATTTCTGTAACATCTGAAATTTCAATTGGGTTACGCAAATCTGGTTTATCCGTACCATATTTCATCATTGCTGTATCAAATGGAATATGTGGAATATCTGATGCAATTTTTGCATCAGGAACAAATTCACGAATCATTGCCGGCATCAATTTATCACCAACTGCTTGAATATCAAGCAAATCGACAAAGCTCATTTCTAAATCAAGTTGATAGAATTCCAACAATCTGTCAGCACGTAAATCTTCGTCACGGAAACATGGCGCAATTTGAAAATACCGGTCGAATCCAGAAATTTGCAGCAATTGTTTGAACTGTTGTGGTGCAAATTTCTGGATTCGACCATGATGATGACGTGATGGCACAATGTAATCGCGCGCTCCTTCGGGGCTTGATACTGTTAAAATTGGTGTTTGAAATTCTGAAAATCCCATATTCCACATTTCATCGCGCAAGAATTTCATAACACGGTTGCGGAATAAAATATTTTTATGTAATGATTCACGGCGCAAATCTATGTATCTGTATTTCAATCTCAAATCTTCGGCAACACTGTCATCATCACCGAATACTTGAAATGGTAAAACTTCGGCGTTTGTTAATATTTCCCATGATGACGCTTTGATCTCAATTGCGCCCGTTGGAATTTTATCGTTTATTGCGGCTGCGTCACGCGCTGCAACAGTACCATGCACTAAAATTACTGATTCTGGATGAATCTTTTCCAAATCCGGATCACCGCCATCAAATACAATTTGGGTTATTCCGTAATTATCGCGCAGGTCAACGAACAACAACGATCCATGGTCACGCTTGCGATGAACCCAACCTGATAAAATTACAGATTCTCCGACATTCTTTGCAGATAATTCTCCGCATGTATGTGTACGATATTTAGATTTAAGTGATAGCATTTTGACACCTTTTTTTTATTTGCTGATTTTGCACAGGGGCGATAATCAATCGCGGTGCCACCCTGACTTATAACTTTCGTGAAACACCCTGCTCTGCGTTTGTTAGTCGCGTCAACACCGGTTGTTTTCACGGTAATTCTAAAACATATTGGTAAAAAATCAAGTTGATTTTTGGGTTTTGATTGCTATAATCCGCGCATTGCCCCAATAGTATAATGGTAGAACACGTCCTTGGTAAGGACGAGACGCAAGT
>CAZNTZ010000003.1:0-52111 GCA_964576135.1 uncultured Muribaculaceae bacterium
ACTTTCATCAAATACAAGTATTGAAATATCTTTCTTAATTGTTGGGTTTTGAAATCCGTCATCCATTACAATGGCGCGTGATCCAGGAATCATGGAATTTATACAGCTAATACTGGCTGCGCGATCACCGATCCAAACATCTAAACCATCAATAGAAAGCATTTTTGCTTCATCACCAATCATAACGGCAGTATCTGTTTTCTGAACTTGATGCCCGACAAAATTATTCTTGGCACCGTATCCACGCATAACAACTGGTGCACCCAAATTCTTGGCAATAATTTTTACAATTGGCGTTTTTCCAACTCCCCCAGCCAGAATTCCACCAACGCAAATTACCGGTGTTTTTGTATTTTTTTCATATTTTCTGGTCGCAAATCTAAATATATAAACACTGTAATGAAATAATACATAAATGATGGACACTGGCAATAACGCCAGCGCAAAAATATTTTTGCTTAAAAACCAAAATGGGGTTTTCATATTACTTTATCCACCATGTCCCATAAACGCGTCTAAATCTTTTTGTTGTTTTATCATAATTTGTTCCAGCTTGACGCGTGATTCTTCCATGTTGTCAGATCTTGAAATATAAAAAGGTTCGCCTGCTTCAATTGTAATTTTTGAAAAAGGTGTTGCGATTAAATATCTATCCCATCTGCCCTGGAACCAAGGTTTGCTTGTCGAAAAGCAAACAGGCACAATTGGTGCACCAGTCATCTGTGCAAAATATAAAACACCGTCATGAATACGCATACGCGGCCCCTTTGGACCATCGGGCGATAAACAAAGCAAGTTTCCGTCATTTAAAATTCTTACGCCCTGGCGCAATACAGATACCGCACCCTTGCGCCCAGTCGAACCATAAATAGATCGTAAACCAAATAATCTTTGCAGTTTGGCCATCAATCTGCCATCACGATGTTGACTTGAAATAGCATAACCTTTGAATCCGAATTTGAATGTAATCGGTGACAACATCATTGAACGTCCATGCCAGAAAGCAAATATTATAGGCTTTCCAACGAACTTTCGAAAAGTCGGCTCGTTTTTATATTTTACATGTGAAGTAAAATAAACCAACCAAATACCAAACCACATCAGCGATGCAATAACCCATTGCACACCTGGCAAAGTAAATATCTTGCGAGTAGTTTTTTTCCATAACTCGCGAAATTTTTGTTTTGACATCAAAACCTCCGTTGGGTGCGAGCATAGCAATAAAAAAGACATATTTCAAGATATGGTTAAAATTCTTGACTTAAGTTTATTTTTGTGTAGAATTGGCGACATTGACGCGGAGTAGAGCAGCCCGGTAGCTCGTCAGGCTCATAACCTGAAGGTCTTTGGTTCAAATCCAAACTCCGCAACCAAATAAAGAAAAAAAACTGCCCGCATGGACAGTTTTTTATTTAAATCGTATTTAGAATTTTAATCAAAGAAAACTTTGGTTCAATTTCAGATGAGATTCGAGCGTAAGCCAATACGGTAAAGCGTATTAGTTATAATAAATTTAAATAGTCATAATTCAGGTATTCCTACCAAAAGTTCCAACCTTTTATCAATAAAACAAGATCTAGTTTATTGATAAAATTTTATTTATGGTGTTTTTATGATAAAATACCCATAGGTTAATCAATTTCAGGATATTTAATGTTCAATTTAACAGGTAAGCTTAAGTCATTTATATATAAAATATATTTTATATCTTTTTTTAATTCATTCGTTTTGTTATATCCAATTTACACCGTTTTTATGAATGAAAGTGGTATTTCTGATTTTCAACTATCAACATTATTAATTATTTGGTCATTGGGTGTGTTTGTATTTCAATTTCCTGCTGCATGGGTTGCAAGAATACTTGGTGATAAAAATGCAATGATATTTGGCCAAATTTGTAAAATATTATGTTTTATTACATGGTTTATGTTTCCAAATTATACTGGCTTTGCGATGGGGTTTATTTTATGGAGTATACAAAGTGCTATATACAATGTTGCATATGAATCAATGTTATATAATGAATTAGCTTCGCACAAAAGGAAAGATTTATATACAAAAGTTTTGGGATATCGTGACGCAATATCAACAATTGGTGCAGCCTTGGCAGGAATTGGATCTTTCTTGTTATTTATGGGTTACGTATTCATAGAAATTGCATCTATATCTGCTGTTTTAATAACAGTTATATTGTTTATGAGATTAGAATTTCGTAGAGTTAAAAATATTGTTATAAAGGGCAAAAAAAACTTTTTGAAACAATTAAAACATGGATATAAATTCATAGTCAAAACACCATGTATTCTATATATAATTATTACTGCAACACTTGCATTAAACTTTTCATATATTGATGATTATACAAGTTTAATAGGTGTTGATGTTGGATTGGGTAAAGAATATGTTGGATTGATATTATTTATTACGATGGTATTTAGAATAATCGGTCAATTAATTGCTAATAAATTTGAGCATATAAAAGACATAAACTTATACTTGTTAATATCTGCCCTGGGTGTTTTATATATTTTATTTTCAGTTTTTTATTCAGTTATTGGATTGTTCTTGTTAATAGGGTTATCTTATTCTCTGTTTTCAATTATTCAAATACTTACATACTCAAAATTACAGAACTTTGTACCAACAAATCAGAGACATATTGCGCTGGCTTTCTATAATATTGCTGATCAGACCGTTTATACTGCTGCAATGTTGGTTATTGGGAGTGGCAGCAGTCTTTATGGGTGGAAATACAGTGTTATGATTTTAGGATTAATATGTATTTTAGTTGGTTTATGGGCAAGAATTTTTGTTCGTAATAAGTGCGAATTGCCAGAACAAAAATTAATATATAAAGAGTAAAATTATACCGCTTGTGATAATTATTTATAAATTACATTTATCAAGGCGGTGGCTGTCTTCGTTTTGATCGACTTTCTTATTACGGATTTCTTCTTCGGCTTTTAATTTCTGTTTCAGTAATATAATTTCGGGGTTGTTTTGAATATCAGCATTAAATTCATCAAGCGCTGAATCTGCGTCATTTTGGGTTTTAAAAAATATTGGAACTATGGAATTTGCAGCACTGGAAACTGCACGTTTGATTTCTGATTCATTATTACTAATTACAGCCAGATGTGCCCGGATATGTTCGTCTTCGTGTTCCAATATTGCGTTATATGCACACGATTCTGGTATATGTCTGGAATCAATTTGAACTGAAAAATCACTGTACCCAATTGTTGCTGTGACCCTGTCCAGGACAACGCATATTCCGTTATCAACATATTCTGGGTGTGCTGAAATACTATATTTTTCAGTCAATGTTGCGACAACGTTACCATGCAACAAATCCATTGATTTTAACGGTTGAACAACTTCTTTGCGCCAATTTGGTACCAAAACATCTATTTTTGGATAAACCTTGAACCCCAGACACTCTGTATCATCTGCAAACGCAGGAATTGTGACAAAGGTAAGACAAATATATAAAATTTTGATTATTTTACGCATGAAACAATCATACAACCTTGATCATTCGTTATCAACCCTGATCTGTTGTTTCAAGTATTCTTCGACAAAATTATTTCCAAATTGTTTGTAAAGTTCTTCGGCCAAAAGCACAGATGACCGCCCAGACTCAAATAAATGCAGCAAATTGCCAAGTCCACCCAGTTCAGTATTCAAAATAACCGATTCACCGTTTACTGGCCGTGACAAAAGCACAGCGCGTTTCAAGTGCGGATAAGCCTTACCCTGGATAAATGCCATTTCAAGTGGATTTAGTTTCCAATATTCATAATCGCGTACGTCTGCAGCAGGATTACGAAAGAACATAACTGTCTGTGCCTGGCCACGTACAACATCACCAATTCCAAGTTTATCAATTATATTTGCTTGTTGAAATGCAGCCATATATGCTTGGCGGTTTTTTCGACCTTCTTGAAGCCCTACAATAAAATTATCGCGGAACATTTTGTTTTGCAGCATTGGCGCGGTTTCATCAATCATAATCAATGAAGGTGTCCCTTGGGCAACTGTGATACTATTTATACGATGAATTATATAGGAAACAACTGCTGGGGCCAAAACTTCGTCAGACATTACATCTGTGAAATCAAATGTTGTCAGACGTGAATATAAATCAAGTGTATCTTTATCTTCGTTAAATATCTGCCCGTATTGCAAATCATCAACCCACTTTTTCAATTCACCACGCATTGACCCATTTGATGAAAAACATGGTTGCCACAGATTTTTTAACTTTCTGTTTGAATTATCAACATAATCAAAATTCACCGATACAGCACGTGCAATCTCGTCTAAACTATCCGGATCTGCGGCACCAGAAATCATTTGTAACCAACGCCTTAAAAACGCACGGTTTTCATCTGAATCTTCCATTTTGAAAGGATTCATTTTTGTATCAAAATTTATTACACCTTCGCCGGCATTTTTTGATTTACCTGCAAATGTCATATATTTTCCAGATGTGGCAAGTGTAAATACTTCGGCCCCATGATTACGATCGAAAAAGAATGCTTTTAATTTAGGATGACGTAAAGATTGCGTTATCAAGAACGAGAATAAAGTTGTCTTACCACCGCCAGTCGGGCCAATTGTCAAAGTATGTGCCACAGAAGTCGGCGCGTCAGATACATGAAATTGAAACTGATAAGGTGTCCCTTGCGCGGTTGGAAATATCACAAGTGCGCCCGGACCCCAATCGCTGTTTGCAACACCAGTAGGTACAGATGACATTGGAATTGAAATTGCCGAAGCCTTGGATAATAATTTGAACGATCTTGGGAATACATCAAACCCGGGGAGTTGCGCAAAAAACGAAACTTTTACCGCAAAATCTTCTATAACTGGTGCAATACCAAAACCCGCACATATTTTTTTGAAATTAGAAATATGGTTTTCGAGTTCTTCTTCGCTGTCACCAAAAATCTGGAACATTGGATAATAATTCATCATTGTTTGGGTGCCAGAAATATTTTCATCCATAGCAAGCATTGCACCAGCAATCTGTTCTTCGGCAACATCTTGGTTTTCAGCATTTGCATCAATTGTTGATTGACGTTGTTTTATTGTCTGTTGAACCCCGGCCGCACCCATTGGTTTGAAAGCCGACATTGATATAACTTCTGTTTGAAGCGTTGCAATTTCATCAAAAAATTCTTCATCCAGAAAATCTGGTGATATTTTAAAACTCGCTATGACAGATAATTTTTTTGCCCCTGCCCCTGTATAAGAAACCCGACCATTACGTAAAAATTCAACATTATCAGTTGCTGCAATTTCAGCCATATTACCATCGGTTCTTAAAATTTGTGGTTTTGATACGGGTGATAAAATTCGACCAAATAACAAAGCAATATTATTCTTAGCATTATGTTTTAATAATGTTGGTTTATACGAAGAAAGTATTGATTCTAATAAATTTGAATAATTATTTAATTTTTCTAAATTTGAAGCTGATAAAACTATATAATAAGAATTATTAAAAATTCTTAAACCTTGACTGTTCCATTTGTCATAAATTTTTTGTAACACAGTTTGGTCAAATTCATAATCAGTGCGTTCTTCGGCAGAATCACGAATTGTATAAAATCTGAAACTTACATTTGTGTCTTGGATTTGATTAAATAAACTTGCTCGCATTTCAAGGAATGCTTCACGTGTAACATTATCTTGCATACTTGTTTGTACACCAGAAAATTGATAAGCACAAATATATTCACCACTTTTTAAACGAACTGATTTATTATCATTTACAATTCCAGCAAATGGTAAATATTCAGAATATTTTTTATAACCAAATTCTGGAAAAATATAACGTAACAACATTGGTGTGTAAATTAATAATAAAACAAATATTAACAAAACTGCAGCTGACAAAGCGACCAATGTCATTGGAAAATCAGCGCTTACGAAAGATGAAAATATATTTTGCATTTATCCCCGCAAATTTTTTGGAACACGTAATTTAAAAAGTTGTAGTTTAGCTGCAATAATATTTGCAATTTGTGGTTCGCGTTTTGAAATCCCAGCTAAAATAAAATGTGTAAAAATAAGTGATATTAAAAAATATAATGGATCAATTCCGACACGACCACCTGTGATTGTTAATGTACCACCAAAAATCACTAAGAAAATAATAAATTGAGCAGCAAAATTCAAAACAGCAATTGAATAAGGCACATAAAATATGCGCGCCGGATTAGCCAAAGCTTTTAATACATTTATTCTCATGAAAAACTATACTCTCTCAACTGTTTAAATTATATCAATTTCAACAATTTTCAACAAGCCTAAAATATTATTAGTATTTATTGTTAAATATGTTCACAAAACCATTCTTTTTAACATGTTTATTATTTTTATAAATTATTAACATTTTATATAAATACTTAAAAATCTAAGTTTTATTTGTTGAAAACTTGTTAATAAACCAATAAAAACTATTTTCAACAAAACTAACAGGTATAACAACAATAACAATTAAATATATATTATAATTTAATGATATTAAAAAACCCGCAAATGCGGATTTAATAATTTATAATGGTTTAATTATCTTTTGAAACCTTGTTTCGCTTTGAACTTTGGTTTATCTGGATCGATTAAGATAATTTGTTTACCGCGGCGAATCTGTTTTATATTTCCGCGTTTTTTCCATGCTTTTAATGAACTTAAAAATTTCATATCTTTACCTTTGTTGCTTGGTGATTATAAATAAAATAGACCAAAAATCAAGAAAAATCAAAATTACTAAAACTTTCTTCAAGAATAGATTTAATTTCAGATGTTCCAAGACCACCTTCGCGTAAGTATTCAATTTGTGGGGCAGATCCACGCCAAATATTTGCAGAGTGCCCAGCAGTTATAGGAATAGTCGAAATTCTTTGTGCTGGGGCAAATACTATTTTTTTGATATCTGGTGCACAAAGTGCTGAAAAACGAATGTCTGATTCACAATCTGGTGTCTTTGAAGGGATTTTAGCCGTAGCAATTAGCATAGTTTCAGATTTTGAATGTGCAATAACACGGTTTTCAATAAAAATACTGGTATTTGAGGAAATATGCTCTGCTAAAATATCTAATTTAAGATTTGATTTGTTTTGCACCAAGATTTGTCCACGAATCACAGAATTTTTTCCGGCATTTTTAATTAAAAGTTGTAAAAAGACCGGTGTTTCTGAATTGAATTTGGCACTAAGGTAAATCGAATTTTCAGATTTGTTTTCAATTGATAATTTTTTATCACCAGATATGTTACCGACGTATATTATATGAACTGGTAAATCTGATTTTTTATCAATAATTATAGATTCATTGGTAATATTGAAAGAATTTTCTGACAAATCGGGTTTATAAACACCATCTGCGAAAACAATAGTTTGCGCCGGAAAAGTTTTTATGTTAAATTCTTGCCACAGGTAAGACATACTTAAATGATAGATAATAAATAACAAATAATAAAGAGAAAACTTATGGGTTTTAATTGCGGAATTGTTGGATTACCAAATGTTGGGAAATCAACATTATTTAATGCGCTTACTGCTACTTGTGCCGCATCTGCGCAAAATTACCCTTTTTGTACAATTGAACCGAATCTTGGTAAAGTCGTAGTGCCAGATGAAACGCTTTTGAAATTAGCAAAGGTTGCGAATTCGCAAAAAATTATTCCGACACAATTAGAAATAGTTGATATAGCAGGTCTTGTCGCAGGAGCAAGCAGTGGCGAAGGACTGGGTAATAAATTTTTAGGTCATATTCAATCTGTTGACGCAATAATTCATGTTGTCAGATGTTTTGAAAATGATGATATTGTACATGTAAGCGGTTCTATTGATCCACTTCGAGATATTGATATTATTGAAACAGAGCTTATGTTGGCTGATTTAGAAAGTTTGGAAAAACAAATTATAAATCTTACAAAACGGGCACGTGGTGCGGATAAAGAAGCAATCAAAGATTTGGAATTAGCCGAAGAAATAAAAAAAGGTTTATCACAAGGGGTTTCTGCACGTAAAACGCTTGATGGAAAACCTTCGCCATTTGCACTTTTGTCCGCAAAGGCAGTTATTTATGTTTGTAATGTTGACGAAGCATCTGCTGCAAATGGTAATGAATTTTCAAGTAAAGTTGTTCAAAAATTTGGTGCAACAAACTCAGTCTTGGTTATTTCCAGTCAAATAGAAATGGAAATAGCACAAATTGTTGATATGGATGAACGTAAAATGTTTTTGACAGAAATGGGTCTTACTGAATCTGGACTTGATAAAATTATTCGCACCGGATATAAAACTCTTGGTCTTGAAACTTTTTACACTGTTGGTCCAAAAGAAGCACATGCGTGGACAATAAGTGTTGGTATGACTGCACCCCAAGCAGCTGGTAAAATCCACACAGATTTTGAAAAAGGTTTTATTCGTGCAGAAATCATAAAACCAAATGATTACATAGAACTTGGTGGTGAATTAGCTGTTAAAGATTCAGGAAAAATGCGTACAGTTGGTCGTGATTATGTAATGCAAGATGGGGATATTTGCCATTTCTTGTTTAATAATTAAAAGGGTTAAAAATGTCTAAGAAAATACCGGTATTTTTTTGCACAAACAGAGATTTAACCAGCTGGCTTGCGGTTGCATTGGTAAGTATGGCTATGAATACAAAGCATAAAATTGATTTGCATATTGTTGAATGTGGCATAACGGATGTGGATAAGAAAATTATAAATGATATTTGTAAAACTTATAAAAATCTGGGCAAACCAAAATTTTATTATGTAAATACTTTGAAAGAATTTGATGGTTGTGGTGCGGTTCGTAATTCTGATTTAGCGGCATGGGGTCGTTACATGTTTCCAAGTTTGGCGCCTAATTTAGATAAAGCACTTTATATGGATACAGACATTATGGTTTTGGGCGATGTTGCAAAACTTTATAATATGGATTTAGAAGGTTATACAATCGCTGCAGCACCGGAAATTTATTATATGGTTCCACATAACACTGAAAGGTTGGCAAATTATCAACGTGGTGTTGGTGGTTCTGATAAACATGTTCCGTTTTGTTCTGGGATAATGGTAATGGATCTCGAAAAATGGCGTAAAAAAGGCATGCTTGAAAAATTGAAAAAAATTGGTCGTGAAAACGCTGCACGGTTTATATGCCCAGATCAAGATTCAATGAACACTTTGTTTGCAGATAATTATAAAATAATCAGTAATACTTTGGTTGCATCAACATTTGATGTAAACTGTTTACGTGCTGATTTCACAGAACAATTTCCAGAAATGCAAAGAAATATTATTGTCAGACATTTTAACGTCATCAAACCTTGGAAAGATTACTTAACCGAAGGTCGCCCAATTGCACACCGTGAATTGTTTTGGTATTACGCCGAAAAGACACCGTTTTTAGCTTATTTTCAAATGGAATTCAGTGCATCAATGACTGAAAGAATAATAAATTTTTCTAATAAACGATAATCAAAGTTCGCTCAGTTTATTTATATTTTCCTGGGTTTTGATAATTTCCAGGTTCAATTTTTTTATATCTTCGCTGTTGTTTGCTGTTTTTAATTTTGTTTTTAATTCATCCAAATAAAAATTCAGTTTAAGTGCAATTATGAATTTTTCAGCATCTGTTTTTGATATTGGATTGACATTTTTTTCGATCTTTGCGCCCAAATCAATATTTAATCTGTGCAAGAAATCGGAATGCTTTTCAATTAAATCTGGATATGAATCAGCAATAACAGAAAGAGTCTTTTGTGTAATAGCACTGATTTTTGGAATTGGAATATTATTGCCTTTTTCTGACATTTTTTTCCATTGATGCCATTGTTGGAATTTACGTTGATCGTATTCTTGTTCAAATTCACGTCGTAGAGATGGATCTGTGATTTTCGCAGTTTCTGTTTTCAAAAATTTTTCTGCCTGTGTCCTTCCATTTGGTGTTGCAATAATGAATGAATTATTTGCTGTTTGCCATAAGAAGTCTACCAATGGTATCGCAGAATCAATAATTTGCTTCATCTTAGACTGTCCGCCTGGGGATTTTAAAATATCATCAGGGTCCTTACCGCCTGTGACAAAGGCAAAACGCACATCTGAATTATCGCGAATAAGCGGTAAAATAAGTCCAACTGCGCGCGCGGCTGCTTTTTGGCCGGCAGCATCACCGTCAAAACAAAAAACAATGTTTCTGTTGGATTTTGCCAAAATTTGTAAATGATCTTCGGTCAGTGCTGTGCCCAATGGGGCAACGGTTTCACCAAAACCATTTGTTTGCATTTGTATTGCGTCTATTTGACCTTCGACAACTATACTACGGTTTGCAAGATGAATTGCCTCTCTGGCAAAGTTAAAACCAAATAAAGTTTGTCGTTTGTGAAAGAAATCAGTGTCAGATGTATTTATATATTTTGGTTCTGAACCATCCAATGATCTTCCTGAAAATGCAATGACTTGACCATATGCGTTAAAAATTGGGAACATTAATCTATCGCGAAAGAAATCATAGGGACCATAATCTCCAACGCGCACCAATCCGGTCATTGGCGTATTTTTATTTCCACCAAATTTTTGGGACACAAGGTTTGTTTTTGGCGCATATCCAATTCTGTATTTTTTTATCTTGGCATCGTCAAATCCACGTTTACGCAGGTAATCAAGTGCATGCGCACCAGCAGCATCAAATAAATTATCCTGATAAATTTTACAAACAGATTCATAAATATCGAAATAACCCTGCTCTCGCTCTATCTGTTCTTTGGTTTTGGGTTTATAGTCTGGTAATTTTAATCCGGCCTGCTGTGCGAGATCTTCAATTGCAGATTTGAAATCTATATTATTGGTTTTCATTGTAAACGATATAATGTCGCCATGTTCTCCGCAACCAAAGCAATGGTAAAATCCTTTTTCTTCGTTTACTGAAAAACTTGGTGTCTTTTCATTATGAAACGGGCAACATCCCCAATAATTTTGCCCCTTTTTTTTCAAAGGAACACGCCGACCAACAATATCGACGATTGAAAGTCTCGCCCGCAATTCGTCTGTAAAATTGTTGTTAAAAGCCGGCATTTATATCACTTTTTCTTGCCCCATGTTTTTTTTGAACTGGGCTTTTTATTGTTTATCAAATCAATGGCTGATTCTAAATCTGGTTGCTCTTTGACACCAACATTTACTTTGTTTGATGAAATATACGCGCCATAACGACCATCTGCGAAATATAAAATATCTTTACCTGTTGCTGGGTTTGTACCGAGTGATAAACCTTCGGCTTTTTTGGCGGCACCAGATAATAATTCTTGGGCAATTTCCAAAGTTATAGTTTCAGATGTATATTTTTTTGCAGATGTATTTTTCTTACCGTCTGTGACATAGGGTCCAAAACGACCAATTTTAAATGAAATACCTTCACCCAAATCTTTGTTTGACGATCCGGATTCTTGGGTGCTATTTTCACCATCTGAATTTGGTGATTGTGTTGCCATTCCAAGTTGTTTTGTGTATTTGCATTCTGGATATTTTGAACAACCTAAGAATGCACCATATTTAGAAACTTTGAGTTCTAACTTGCTGCCGCACTCTGGGCACTTGTTATCACTATTTGGGAATAAATGCCCGTAAAGTGCAGTGTTTATGGCATCCATAACCTCTGGGGTGGATATTTTTTTGCTGCCCGCTACCATTTTTTCGACCGGAGACCAGAAACTTGTAAGTGCGGCAATACGCGCCAGTTTTCCATTTGATACATCGTCAAGTGCGTCTTCGGTCTTGGCGGTGAAATCAACCGCTACAAGATCTGGAAAATACTTTGTTAAAAATGCCGCGACAAGCCATCCAGCAGGGGTAGGAAAAAATCTTTGTTTATCCAGTTTTACATATTCACGATCAACAATTGTTGACATTATGGTTGCGTATGTTGATGGACGACCAATACCAAGTTCTTCTAATTTTTTTACAAGTGATGCTTCGGTGTATCTTGGTGGTGGCATTGTAAAATGTTGTTCTGGGATAAGTTTTGAAATTTCTATTTCATTACCAATTTCAAGTTGAGGTAATTTTGTTTCTTTTTCATCAGAATCGTCATCATCCATACCTTCTTGATAAACTTTCAAAAATCCCGCGAAAGTCTGGGTTGTTCCAACAGAATGTAAAATTGCATTTGGTGAATTTTTTGGTTTTATATCAACACCAACAGAATCGAATTCAGCATTTGTCATTTGGCATGCAATTGTTCTTTTCCAAATCAAATCATAAAGTTTCGCAGCATCTGCATCCAAATCTGTATTTTTTGTTGCAATATTTGTTGGACGAATTGCTTCGTGAGCTTCTTGGGCGTTTTTCGACTTTGTAACATAAATATTAGGGGATTTTGGTAAAAATTCATTACCATATTCTTTGACAATGTAATCACGAATACCGTTAACCGCCTCTGCTGACAAATTTGTTGCGTCGGTTCGCATGTATGTGATTAAACCTTGTTCATATAATTTTTGCGCAACACCCATTGTTCTTTTAGATGAAAAATGCAATTTACGCGCCGATTCTTGTTGTAATGTCGAAGTTGTAAATGGTGCATAAGGTTTTCTGGATATATGTTTTTTATCGATATTTGATACAATTGCATTTGTTGGAATACTGAAAGCAGATACGATTTTATCCATATCGCCTTTTGTGCCAATTGTAAGTTTTTCAATCTTTTTGTTTTCGAATTGTGCAAGCGATGCTGAAAATTCAGATGTACCTTTTTCACAATTTGCGGTTAATGACCAATATTCAACAGGTTTAAATACTTCTATTTCAGATTCACGATCAACAACCAATTTCACTGCTACCGATTGCACGCGGCCCGCACTACGCCCCAGGTTTCTGCGCCACAAAAGTGGTGAAACATTAAATCCAATTAAATAATCCAAAGCACGACGAACAAGATATGCATCAACCAAATCATTATCGATTTTTCTTGGATTTTTGATTGCTTCGTTGATTGCATTTTTTGTGATTTCATGAAATACAACGCGATAAACTGGTTTACCGGCAATTGCTTTCTTTGCAGTTAAAATATCCAGTAAATGCCATGCGATTGCTTCCCCTTCGCGGTCAGGGTCACTTGCCAGATAAAGTGTATCTGCTTTTTTTAATTCATCTGTGATTAATTTAATTTGTTTTTCTTTACCAGGCATAATTTGCCATTTCATAGAAAAATCATTTTCTGGGTCGACGCTCCCATTTTCAGGTACAAGGTCGCGTACGTGTCCAACAGACGCGACAACGTGCCAATCTTTGCCCAGATATTTTTCAATTGTTTTTGCTTTGGCTGGTGATTCAACGATAAGTAAATTCATAAATTATGCACCTTTTGCAGACAGTTGTTGATCTTTGAATATTCTTGCGTTTTGGCAAAGTCCGAATCCGAACATAAGCGATAAAATTGCGCTGCCCCCGAAACTGACCAGTGGTAATGGTACGCCCACTGTTGGTAATAATCCCAAAACCATTGCTATATTTATAAAGTAATAAGTAAAGAAATTCAACATAAACCCAAAACATAATAATTGACCAAATCGGTTTCTGCATGTTTTTGCGAACCAAAACAGCAATATTGTAATTGTTAAATATGTAAATAAAAGTAGAAATCCACCCATAAAACCAAATTCTTCACCGAATGATATGAAAATAAAGTCGGTTTGTTTTTCAGGTAAAAATGCTAAATGTGATTGTGTTCCTTGTAAAAACCCCTTGCCAACAAGACCGCCACTGCCAAAAGCAATCTTGGCCTGATTGATTTGATAACCAATCCCAGAAGTATCGTGATCAGGATTCATAAAAGTAATAATTCGATTACGTTGATAATCATGTAATCCACCAAACCATATAATTGGTGCAGATAATGCGACCAAAATGCCCCCGATTAAAAACCATTGCTTTTTTGCACCGACAATCCATAAAATTGCAACCCCAACAATTATAAGTGAAAGCGCAGTTCCAAGGTCAGGCTGCATTGCAACAAATAAAAATGGAATAATAAGCAATAAAGCCGGTATTATATATGTTTTTAGTTGTGAAAGTTCAATAGAATTTTTCCATGCAAAATATCGCGCAAGTGACAAAACAACCGCTATTTTTATCAGTTCCGAAGGTTGGATATGTATAAATCCAAGGTTTAACCATCTTTGTGCACCCATACCTGTGTGTCCAACAAAATCTGTCAAAATAATGAGAATAAGGGCAACAAAATAAATTATATATGCAGATTTAAGCCATGTTTTAATGTTTGAAAAAGCTGCTATGAAGAAAACAACAAAACCAAGAGCAATCTTTCCAAGTTGTGACAAAGCGTAAGGTTTCCAACCACCAAAAGATTCACTTGTTCCACCAATTGAATATAAAACTATTACAGAAACAACCAACAAGAAAGTCATAAGCGCAAAAAGTGGCCATGAAAAACCACGTAATTTTTCAGATAATCCAATACTTTCGGTATGTGAAAATCGTATCTGGCTAGGCATTTTTCAAAGCCTCCCTCATTACTTGTGACGCGACAAATGCGGCTGGTCCGGAAGATCCCGCATGTTCTGTAATTACTGCGACGATATATTTTGGATTATCAGTTGGTGCATAACCAACAAATAAACCATGATTACGTTGTTGCCAGGCAAGTTGGTCATTTGTCAAAACACCAGATTCACGTTCTTTTTTACTGATAGTTCTGACTTGGGATGTTCCGGTTTTACCACCCATTCGCATTCCACGAACATTTATAGCTGCACCCGCTGCTGTACCGCCTTGTTTTGTTACGCGTTCTAACCCGCCAAGTACGAGGCGACTATTTTTAAGACCCAATCCATCAACTTTGTTTTTTTCAAGTTCATTAGCAATAATGTATGGAACGACTTTTTTATTTGTTGCGACACGAGCCATCATTGTTGCAAGTTGAACACAATTTGTCAGAATAAACCCCTGACCAATTCCAGAAATAATTGTATCTCCGTGGTACCAAGTTGATCCAATATTTCTTTCTTTCCATTTTTTATCTGGAATAATTCCGGCTGCTTCACGTGGTAAAGTATTCAAGAGCATTTGTCCCAATCCCAAACGTTCAGCCATAGATTTAATTACGTCAATTCCGATACGTAATGCAACCTGATAAAAATAAATATCGCAAGAATGTGCCAGTGCATCAGAAAGATTTTCCCAACCATGTCCTTTAGCTTCCCAACAGTGATATAAATGATTTCCATATTCCCATTTACCTGGACAGAATATTTTTTCAGTTGGGGTCAGTGCTCCGGATTCCAAAGCCGCCAAAGCAACAATAATTTTAAATACTGAACCTGGTGGATAAAGTCCTTCTAGGGCTTTGTTCATAAATGGTTTTAATGGATCTTTGTTTAATTTTTCAGAGTATTCTGAACCACCTTCTGTACGGAAAATATTTGGATCAAATCCAGGTGCCGATACCATTGCCAAAATAGCACCATTTGTTGCATCCATAACAATTCCAGCGCCAGATTTATATTCTTTGAGCAAGTCAGCCAAACGTTTTTGCAAATTATCAGAAATTGTTGTATTCAGATTTGTTCCAGCTTGTTCTGAAATTTGCAATGATTCATCTTCGCCAACAATTTGTCCCATTGCATCTGCAATCAAAGCATGTTGGCCAGCACGGCCAGCCAGCGATCTATCAAATGCACGTTCAAGACCAGAAATGCCAGTCATAAAGAATTGTGATTTAGATGCGAGTCTTTGATAATCCTGCATAGCGCGATCTGTCATTCCAATATAACCAATAACCTGTGCAGCCGCATCACCAAGTGGATAACGTCTGGAATATCCTTGTTCAATATGCAATCCATTAAGACCGAGTGATTGTAATTTTGCTAACTGTTCCCAACCAAGTGATTCACGAATCAGTGTCGGTTGAAACTTTCTTTGCTTTTCAATAGATTTTCTAATTTTTGAAATTTCGGCCGGTTTTAATTTTAGTTCACGTGTCGATTCTTTTATTAACTCTTCGATATTATCAGTTTCTTCTGGGATAATATATGCACGATATACAGGGGTGTCATAAGCAAGTGATGAACCGTCTTTTGCAAGTATTCGTCCACGTTCTGGTAAATTTACTTGTAACCGTATCGAATTATTCAATGCTTTGCGTTTATATGTACCATAATTAAAAACTTGTAATTGCAGCATTCGCATAACAAGAACAGAAGTTAAAATGGCACCAGCACCAAGAAATAATGCAGAACGTCTGTCAAAGGTAAGAGATACTTCTTTGTCGATCATTATTTATCAATCCTTTTTGCAATAGCAGCAAAAATAAAATAAAACACGCTTACCCATAACAACAGCCAAATGCTTTTTAATAATACGCCCCAAGACCAAGCATTCACGCTTGACCAGAAAGTAAGAATCAAAAGACATAAACCAAAAAATGCCATAAATACAAACAAAGCATCCATTTTTTGTCTTGATGTATCAAAGAAAGATTGCAGTCCATTAGCAGCATAAGCAGCACTATACATAAAAGTCCAGAAAAGCAGAGTGTCGAAATTTCTGTCTATCAAAAGACAAATTAGTAATGAGAATGGAAAAAAACACAGAACAGGTCTGACAAAAGAGTAATAAAACAAAGGAATTATTGCCAAAATACCGCATGGATTAAATACAAGCGAATCAAGCCGCCAAAGCAGTAAAGTTATCAAAAACGGAAATAATATTTTGATGTAATTTTTCATTTTCGTTATTCAAACTTATGGCTTTTCTATTTATATTTTTCTTTGCTGTTGAATATCAATACTATGGCTTCGCTCAGTTTTTTTGCGGGTGCAAATAATTTTACCTCTGCATATTTATTTTCTGCTCTTTCAACAACACCTATTGGAATTCCTTCGGGAAGTGTCCCATTTATTCCACTTGATACCAGTTTGATTCCAACGGTTGGAACAAATTCTGGGTCGCTAAAGAATTTAAATGTCGCTTTGTTACCACCGGCTCCATTTAAAAATCCATAAACACTTGTACCTGCAACACGTACAGGAATATTTGATTTTGAATCTGATAAAGATCTGACACTTGCAAAATCATCGGTTACATTATCTATTATTCCAGCCAAGCTGCCATCGTATGAAATAACAACCATTTTCTCGCCCAGTCCTTTGGACTTACCTTTGTTTATTAAAAATCCACTGTGATGAAATGCCGTGTTATTATGGATTATTTCTGCTGATACTGATTTTGTAGGTGTTTGTTTAATAATATCTAATTGTTGTTCAAGTTTTTGATTTTCGGCAATTAAAACATTACATTCATTCTGATGGGCAGAGATTTCGGCGAGTTTTGCACGCAAAATTTTATTTTCTTTGCGGGCAATACTAATTTCATGAATATTTTCACCTAAACGTACAGTTGCACGCATTGGCCAAGACACAAAATCACCGATTGCGTGTGCGACAGGTAATACAAAATTTGAAACGCCGTTCATAATCTTGTAATCAGGCTTATCAAGAAAGATATATATCAAAAAAACCGGTAATAACGATGCAGCGATTCCCGAACGAATTGTTTTATAAGCTTGTGAAGACAATTTTTTAACATTCATGGGCTGATTTATACACCAGTGATTTATAATTTTCAATACAATTTAATATAAAAACTTGATTTTTGTAATTTTTAAGTCATAATACCGGGGCATCCAAAGCGGCGGGGCATGCCGCAAGGATAAATCAAAAGGAATCAAAATGCCAAAAATGAAGACAAAGTCTTACCTGAAAAAACGGGCAAGCATGACCGCGACCGGTAAAATCCGGGTTGCCAGAAACAGCCACAAAAAACTGCTGCGTAAAAAATCCAAACGTGCAAATAACCAAGGATCTAAGGCGCAATACTTAAACGCAAACATGGTTGGTCAAGCAAAAATCTTGGCGCCATACGGTTTGAAATAAATAAAAAGGCTTAAAAAATGGCAAGAGTTAAACGCGGAACAACCGTAAAACAAAAACACAAGAAAATATTGGATCGGGCCAAAGGTTATTTGGGTCGCCACAGTTCAACATATCGCGCCGCGCGTGAAAAGACCGAAAAAGCAGGTCAGTATTCATATCGTGACCGCAAAGTCAAAAAACGTGAGTTCAGATCACTTTGGATTATCCGTATCAATGCTGCTGCACGTAATGCAGGTCTGACATACAGCCAATTCATGAATGGACTCAAAAAAGCCGGGATTGAACTTGATCGTAAAGTTTTGGCCGAAATGGCATATGCTAATGATGCTAATTTTTCAAAATTGGTTGAATCAGCAAAACGATTTATCAAAACTGAAAAATAACTTTTCGGTGGCGATATTTTGTATGTTATTCTAAAATGTCCGCCGAAAGGCGGATTTTTTATCAAAAGGGAAAACAGTGTTAAATAAAATAAAAGAAATAAATAAATTGCCAGAGTTAAACGAGCTCTATTCGTCAGTGTTCGGTAAAAATGGCATATTAACAACCCGTTTAAAACAGATGGGGACTATGTCAAATGATGAACGAGCAACGTTAAATCGTGAAAAAGACGAACTTGCTGCCGCTTTTAAATCACGTCAGGCAGAGATTGAATATGAAACAATGATGACTGCATTGTCTGGGCAAAAAATGGATCCGAATGCAGATGTTGAAAGGTTTGATTCAATTGGCATTGGCGGGGTTCATCCACTTACAAAATCCCTGGAAGAAATTTCAAAAATACTGAGCGATATGGGTTATGGATTACGCACAGGGCCAGAAATAGAAGATGATTGGCATAATTTTACAGCGCTTAATACTCCGCCACATCACCCTGCACGTGACATGCAAGATACCTTCTTTTTGCCAAATGGAAATGTTATGCGAACGCAGACTTCTGCAATTCAAATTCGCAGTATGGAATCAGAGGGTGTTCCAATTTCAATTTTTGGCATCGGTGCGACATATCGTCGTGAAATGGATGCCACACACAGTCCAATGTTTCATCAAATAGAAGGACTGCGTGTGGATAAAAATATAACATTGTCAGATCTTGTTTCCGATGTGAAAGTATTTTTAGGTCGCTTTTTTGAAATGGAAAATGTCGAATTGCGTATTCGCCCTTCGTACTTTCCATTTACAGAACCGTCTATTGAAATAGATATGAAATGGAAAAATGATAAATGGTTGGAAATTATGGGCGCCGGTATGGTTCACCCAAATGTTTTGAAAAATGTTGGTGTTGATCCAGAAATATTCCAAGGTTTTGCATTTGGTTTTGGTTGGGACAGACTTGCCATGCTGAAATATGGTTTACCAGATTTGCGAAAATTCTTTGATATAGATATTCGTTGGTTACAAAAAAATGATTTTTAATAAACAAAGGCTTTGATTATGAAATTCACTCTGAATTGGTTGAAAGATTACCTGGATACAGATAAATCAGCAAACGAAATTGCTGATGTTCTTACGCGTATTGGTCTTGAAGTTGACGATGTCACAGAAACAATAGTTCCAGTTGCGGCAAAAATTGTAAGTTCCGAAGATATACCAGGAACACATTTACATAAACTGATGGTTGACGACGGATCTGGTAAATTACGCGATGTTGTTTGTGGTGCGCCAAATGCACTTGCTGGGCTAGTATCTGCGCTGGCAAAGCCGGGCTGCAAAGTTGGTGATATCGAAATCAAAGCTGGAAAGATTCGTGGTTGTTTATCAGATGGTATGATGTGCAGCGAAAAAGAACTCGGTCTTGGCGAAGATCACAGTGGAATTATAGAATTGGATGAAAAAATTGAAGAAATTGGTAAGCCAATTTCAAAGTTGGCAAATAAAATAAATACTGTATTCGAAGCAGGTATTACACCAAACCGTCCAGATTATTTAGCTGTTATCGGCATAGCCCGAGATTTATCTGCGGCTGGTATCGGTAAATTCAAGGGTTTACACGTAAAAAATCCGGCCGAATCGCAAAAAGATACAAATGGACGCGGTGTAATTATTAAAAATGAATCTGCGTGCCCTGTTTACAGATTTTGTGAAATTCACGGTATTAAAATTGCATCATCAAATGATGTTATTGCCAACAGGTTGCTCGCAATAGGTATAAATCCTAAAAATGCACCGATAGATGTAACTAATTATTTATGTTACGATTTAGGTCAGCCAATGCATTGTTTTGATGCTGATGAAATCAAAGGCGATATTATTGTTAGAAACGCAAATCATGGTGAAAAATTCACAGATTTATTTGGCGAGACACATGAATTGTTAGAATCTGATTTGGTAATCGCGGATTCAGAAGGGATCTTAGCGCTTGCTGGAATTGTTGGTGGTGCGCGTGGTATGACCACAGAAAATACAAAAAATATAATTTTAGAAGCAGCGTATTTTGAACCAGTTGGTATTCGCAAAACTCGGACACGTTTGGGTTTAAATACTGATTCTTCGTATCGTTTTGAACGCGGAATTGATCCTGTTGTTTCAGATATGGCAATGGATTTTGCAGTAAATATGATAACAGAGCAATGCGGAGGAACAATTGTTTCGCATGGTAATAGTGCAATTGAATTAAAACCAGTTGTAATAAATTATGATTCAAATTTATTCAAAAATAAAACAGGAATAGATTTGGATTCAAAAATTCAATTAGAGATTTTGGAAAAGTTAGGTTTTTCTGTTAAAGAAACGTCTTTGATTATTGCACCATCTTGGAGACCAGATATTCAAATTCCTGAAAATTTAGTGTCAGAAGTAATCAGAATATATGGTTATGACAAAATAAAAATAATCAAAAGAGTTTATGAAACTGTAAAACTTTCTGACGAAGTTTTACCTGTTAAACATCTTTTGGCTATGCGTGGTTTCAGCGAAGGTGCTTCGTATGGTTTTGCAGATTCGGCTGTAGAGCAAATGATTGGTTCAAAACCAAATGTTTTGATTTCAAATCCAATTGTTGAAAATATGAACACAGCCAGAAATTCTTTGATTCCAAATTTATTGATTGCAGTCGAAGAAAATTGTCGCCGTGGATTATCAAATCTTAGTTTGTTTGAACTTGGAACAGTTTTTGATGGTGATAAACCGGGCGAACAACATGAACAACTGGCAATTGTTCGCAGCGGTCTCGCAATTGATAAAACATGGGCAAAACATGGCCGCGAAGTTGATATTTATGATATTCGGGCTGATTTGTTGGCGTTGTTTCCAGGTGCGTCCGTTCAATCTGGTGATGCACCAAAATGGGCACATCCATATCGTTACGGAAAAATTGTTTCCGGTGGACAAGTTGTTGCTGAATTTGGCGAATTACACCCTATGGTTGCAAAAAAACTGAAAATCAAAACAACAGTAGTTATCGGGTTAATTGAAAGTGTCGAGAAAATCAAAATTTCAGGCGGTGATTACATAAAAAGCAAACGTGGTGTGTTAATGACATCTGAATCCGATTTGTTGCCTATTACACGGGATTTTGCATTTATTGCAAATAAATCTGTCAAATCAGATGATATTGCATCAATTGCTTTGACTGCGGACCCACAAATCATAGATACAAACATATTTGACGTGTTTGATATGGGTGGTGATTCGCATTCAATTGCATTCGAAGTTTTGATACAACCAAATAAAAATTTGAATTCCGAAGAACTTATGGAAATTCAAACCAAAATTATCAATTCGGTCGAATCGAAATTTGATGCAAAAATAAGGGATAAGTAAAAAACATAAAACCGGTCGAAAAGACCGGTTTTTTATATAGTTTTATCTTTGGCGGTGCACCATTTTGCAACCGGGCATTGGTCACATTTGGGCTTTAACGCCTTGCAAATATATCGGCCATGCATGACCATTGTATGATTTGCGATTGGATAATATTTTTGCGGAATAATTTTCATTAAAATCGCTTCGACTTTTTCGGGTGTGTTTGCAGATTCTGGAACCCAATCAAGTCGATGTGAAATTCTAAATACGTGTGTATCAACACCAATATTTGGCGCACCCCATAAAACATTTGAAATAACATTTGCAGTCTTTTGACCGATGCCAGGTAATTTCATCAATTCATTACGATCATGTGGCAAAGATTTTCCAACCAGCGCATTCGCCAGGCCAATAATATTTTTTGCCTTGTTATTAAAAAACGATATTACCTTGATATGTTGTTTTAATCCATCAATACCCAGGGTAATCATTTTTTCCGGTGTTCCAGCAATTTTGAATAATTCTGGGGTGACTTCGTTTACTTTTTTATCAGTTGCCTGGGCTGATAAAATAACTGCGACCGCGAAATTAAATTCGTTTGTGTAGTAAAGCTCGGATAACTTTGTCATATCCAAAGTTTTTGGAACTTCGCGAAAATAAATTTCAGGTGTCAGTGTCATTTTAAGCCTTGGTCATTTTAATACTGAATTTGTGCCCTTCGATTTCTGTTTGATGTTCTCCAGTACCAGGATTCATTTCAGTAATCAGCGCGTCAGATTGTATACGTTCAATATGATCTCTAAGCGCCTTGGCCAGTTCATCATCCGCAGCATATTCCAAAATAATACGGTCAGAAACATCCAATCCGACAGTTTTGCGGGTATCTTGGATAAAACGCAATGCGTCATTGGCCAAACCTTCGGCAATCAATTCTGGCGTTAATTCTGTATCCAAAACAACAACCGCTGTATTATCAGTCAAAGCCGCCCCAGTAACACCCGGTTTCACGGTCAGACGGGTTTCGTATTCATCTGGCAACAACCCATATTTTTCAACAGCCGCCATTCCGTCTTTCTTGACCGCCGGGATTATTTCTTTTAACTGTCCACCCAAACGTGCCCCAATTTTCGGAGTAATTAAATAAACAAATGAATCCGCAACAGAGTTTATATCGTTAATAAATTCAACAGACCTTACATTTAATTCGCTTTTTATAATATATGAATAATCTGTATTAAACCAACCTGCAATCTTAATTGATTGTAATGGTAATCTATTGCGTAATTTTGATGTTTCTCTTAACTGTTTTCCGACAGACACTATGGATTGAACTTTACGCATGTCTGTGACCATATCCATTACAGATTCTGCATTAAGACCTTTAGTGTTTCTTACAAAAACTCTTTCTGGGAATTTTTCCAAGTGAACAGAATTTTTGTTGCCAGTTAAATTCATATAAATATAATCGCTTATGAATGGAGCAAAAGGTGCCAATAATTTACAAAATTCGGTCAGAACAAAATGCAATGTGTTAAAAGCATCTTGATCTTCGTTCCAGAATCTTTCGCGATTTAATCTGATGTACCAGTTATTCAATATATCCAAAAATTGAATAAATGCAGAAACAGCGACGTCTGGTTTATAAGCATTTAAAGATTCTTCAACTCTACCTGTAAGAAAGGTAATTTCTTCCTGAATATATAAATCCAATAAATTATTGGTTTCTTTTGGATGTGTTTCAATTTTTTGTTCTTTTCTGGCGTTCGCATACAGTGTGAAAAAGTGATATGCGTTCCAAAGTGGGGTCAAGATTGTTTTAATTACTTCACCAAAAACTTTGCCTTCCTTGTCAACTGGGACTGGTTCGGCCTTCATAAAATTAGAGCCCAGGATAAACAAGCGAAATGCGTCCGCGCCGTATTTATCAAACATATCCATTGGGTCGAAATAATTTCCCAATGACTTGGACATTTTTTTCTTATGCTCGTCGACTGTCATTCCATTTGCAGATATATCTTTGAACGCTGCTTGGTCAAACAAAGCGGTTGATAAAACCATAAGTGTATAAAACCATCCACGGGTTTGATCTTGGCCTTCGATAATATAATGAGATACATAATTTGGATTTTTTTCGACAGGTTTATTATCAAATAAATGGTGATTGGTTGCATACGGCATTGATCCAGATTCGAACCATGCGTCCAATACATCAGGAATTCTTTTGTATCCATCGAATTCAATTTTATCAAGTGTTGGACGGTGCCAGTCGGTTAATTCCGCACCAAATTGCATCCGATATTTTTCACGGATTTCATCTGGGCCCAATACCATAAAATCACCGTCTTTTTCCCAAATTGGTAATGGCACACCCCAGAATCGATTACGTGAAATTCCCCATGCGCGTGCATTTTCAATCCATTTGGCGAATCGTTCGCCGGCAGATTTCCAACTGACAGTGTTATTATTAGCAATCAGTTTTTCACGAATCGCTGGAACATTTATGTACCAAGAATCTGTTGCACGATAAATCAGTTTTTCTTTGCTGCGCGGGCTGAATGGATAAGAGTGTTTATATTGCTCTTTTTTAACTAAAAAGCCGGCCTTTTTGATATGTTCTATGATTTTTGGATTTGCTTCGAAAATGTTTTGTCCGGCAAAGTCTGTAACCTCTGCCGTAAAGTTTCCATAATCATCAACATTTAAAATAACTGGGAATTTTGGATCCAATGCTTTGGCGGTTAAATAATCGTCTTCACCAAATGCCGGTGCGATATGAACAATTCCAGTTCCATCAGAATCTGAAACATAGTCTGCTGGGATTACGGAATACAGTTCTGGTAATTTGTAATAATCAAACAATGGTTTGTATTTTAAGCCAACCAGTTCTTTGCCAAGAATCGTTCCGATTTGTTCCGCATTTTCAAATTGTTTTGTATATGCCGACATACGGGATTCCGCAATAATATAAACATGACCGTCTGAATCTTTCATTTCAGCGTATTTCATATCTGGATTAACAGCTAACGCGGAATTCGCCGGCAAAGTCCAAGGTGTTGTTGTCCATGCCAAAATGCGTCGACCATCTGACAATTCAAACCAAACAGTCACGGCATCGTCTATGGCGTCTTGGTATTCGCTTGATGCTTCGGAATTAGACATGACTGTGCCTAATTTCCAATCGTATGGATTTACTTTGAAATCTTTGTAAAGTAATCCGTCATTGTGTAGTTTTTTTAGCGCGGATATTACAGATTCCATATATTCTGGGTACATTGTGTTGTAAACAATGTCGCCTTCGCCAATATCAACCCAACGTCCGACACGTGTTAAATAGCGATTCCATTCACCGACATATTTCATAACACCGGTTTTGCACATATCACAGAATTTTTCCAAACCCAGTTCTGCAACCAAATCTTTGGCTTGTTTTCCAGTTGCTTTTTCAACCATGACTTCGGTTGGCAATCCATGAACATCCCAGCCCAGTTTTTGCTGAACATTTTCACCCTTCATCCAATGGTATCTGCAAACCATATCTTTGACAGCGGATACACCCATGTGACCGGCATGTGGAATTGACGAAGGTGTCGCTGGGCCATCAAAAAATCTGAAAACTTTGCCGTCAATGCGTGAATTACGCAAAGTATTAAAAGTTTTATTATCTTGCCATGATTTGGCAATTTGTTTTTCGATATCTAAAAAGTTCGCTTTCGGTTCGGTTTTTGGGTATGACATTTTTTGCCTTTAATCATAAAAAAACGGGCGCCTTGCGCCCGGCAATGTGCGTCTGGGCGTATTTGCCAATTATCTTATAATAATTATTGTTTTGTTCATAGCACCAATTTTAATATAACTTTTTATGGAATTCCAGTTTTTTTATTATACCATTGAAAAACTATGCGAAAATTTGATGTAATCATTATTGGTGGCGGACACGCCGGGGTAGAAGCGGCAGCAGCAGCATCGCGCCGTGGCGCCCATGTGTTATTGATGACTAAATCCCAAAACGATTTAGGCGCTATGTCATGTAATCCGTCAATTGGTGGACCTGGTAAATCGCAAATGGTTGCAGAAATGGCGGCGCTGGGTGGTGTTATGCCGCGCGCAGCTGATATGGCGGGGATACAATTTAGAACACTTAATGCTGGTCATGGGCCGGCGACACGGGCCCTGCGTGCGCAGATTGATAGAAATCTTTATCGCACCGCGATTCAAAAATTGCTGAGAAATGTTGAAATAGTTTTCGAATCCGTTGACGATTTAGATTTGGAAAATAAAATTGTAAATTCTAAATACCAAGCAGGGGCGATTGTTTTAACGACAGGAACTTTTTTACAAGGCTTGGTTACCCGTGGGGCCGAGCGAATCGAATCAGGTCGTTTGATGGATGACGGTAAATATCAGGAAAATGATAAAAGTTTATCAAAAATACTCAAAAAAGCCGGTTTTTCACTTATGCGTTTGAAAACTGGGACACCTGCCAGACTTTATGCTGACAGTATCGACTGGTCTATTTGCGAAGAACAACAAGGTGATGATCCACATCCTTGGTTTTCATTAAATTCACAAGACGAAAAATGCACACAAAGGCGCAGTTGTTTTATCACACACACAACAGAAAAAACGCATCAAATAATTCGTGACAATATATCGGACGCACCAATGTATAACGGAACAATCGAAGGAATTGGTCCGCGTTATTGCCCAAGTCTCGAAGACAAAGTTATGCGTTTTCCAGAACATAAAACACACCATGTTTTTCTGGAACCAGAAACATTGGATGGCGATATAATTTATCCAAATGGTTTATCGACTTCTTTTGGCGCTGATGTTCAAGATAAATGGCTGCGCAGTGTTCCAGGACTTGAAAATGTGCGTATTGCGCGGTATGGGTATGCAATTGAATATGACGCAATTGATGCACGCGCGCTGAAAACAACATTAGAATCCAAAGATATTTCAGGAATATTTTTCGCAGGTCAAATAAATGGAACCAGTGGTTATGAAGAAGCGGCCGCCCAGGGTTTGGTTGCAGGCGCAAATGCTGCTGCTTTTGCAATGGGAACCCAGCCAATGATATTGGATAGAACGAATTCAATAATTGGTGTTTTGATTGACGATATAACAACAATGGGTATTGATGAACCATATCGTATGTTTATGTCGCGTGCAGAATACAGATTACAATTGCGCAGTGATAATGCTGTATTTCGTTTGGGTAAAATCGGTGTCGAAATTGGATTGGTTTCAGTTTCTGATAATGAAAAATTAGAAAAAGAAAATCAAAAAACATCAGCAGAAATTGATAAAATTTATGCCGGATATATTGCGCGTCAGAACCGCGAAATCGAACGATATAACGCTGATAAACATATTAAAATACCGGCTGAATTAAACTTTTTTGAATTGTCCGGATTGACGAATGAATTAAAAGAAAAGCTTTCAAAAACGAGGCCAGAAAATATTGCAGCACTTTCCAGAATACCTGGAATTACCCCAGCAGGCGTTTTGGTTTTATTGCGCGCAGTTAAAAAATAAAAAAAGCCGCGTTTGCGGCTTGGTTAAAATCTTCCCATTCCACCGTTTACATGTATTGTTTGACCGGTTATGTATGATGCTTCGTTTGATGCTAAGAATACGCATGCGTTTGCGATATCATCTGGTTCACCGAATCGTCCGGCTGGGATTTGAGCCATATAAGCTTTTTTCAAATCTTCGGATAAAACGTCAGTCATTGGGGTTTTGATAAAGCCCGGTGCAACCGCGTTTGCTGTGATTCCGCGTGATGCAACTTCTGCTGCGATTGATTTTGTCATTGCGACCAATCCGCCTTTACTTGCGGCATAGTTTACCTGACCTGCACTGCCGATTGCGCCAACAATCGAAGACATATTTATAATTCTGCCAAATCGATTTTTCATCATTGGTGTTATAACTGCGCGGCAAAGTTGGAAATTCGCACGCAAATTTGTATTTATAACGTCATCAAATTGTTCGTCTGTCATACGCATCATTAATGTATCTTTGGTAATACCAGCATTATTTACCAAAATATCGATTTTACCGGCCAAATCGATTGTTTTTTGAATAAGCACGGCTGCTTCACCGTCTTTGGATAAATCTGATACAATTTTAATAAAACCTTCGCCGAATTCGTTTAATTTCGATTCGTTACGACCAGTTATAACAACTGTCGCACCAGCTTCTTTCATTTTTTTTGCGATTGCTTCGCCGATTCCACCGGTTGCACCTGTGATTAATGCTACTTTGTCTTTTAATGAAAACATTTTTTCTTCCTTTTATTTAAATTTCTAATTTTATTGCTTCTAATTCTGGCACGGTACGTTTTACCAAACCAGTCAAAACATTTCCTGGGCCAACTTCTACAACCTGGGTTATACCAAGTGCTGGCATTGCGAGTACTGATTCGCGCCAACGAACACCATGTGTGATTTGATAAATTAATGCCTCTATTATTTCTGATACATTGGTCATAGGTGCGCAAGTTTTGTTTGAAATCAGCGGAACACTTGGTTCTTTCAATTCTATTTTTGATAACGCATCCGCCATCTCGATCGCGACTGGTTCCATCAAACGTGAATGTGGTGGCACAGACATCGGCAATAATTTTGCAATCTTTGCACCTGCTTCTTTGGCAATTTCGATTGCACGTTCAATTGTTGCCTTGGATCCAGAAATAACAATTTGCCCAGGTGAATTATCATTTGCAATGTCGCATACACCGCCTACATCGGCTTCTGCTTTTTTGACAAGTTCTTCGTTTGTAATATTCATTGTGCCTACAATTGCAGCCATTGCACCCTGACCTACTGGAACGGCGCGTTGCATTGAATCGCCGCGCAAACGCAATAATTTTGCTGTGTCATAAACTGATAAAGATCCAGCGGCACACAAAGCAGTGTACTCGCCCAAACTGTGTCCGCCAACAAAACTGTAATCCGCAACATTTGAATCACCGATTGATTCGGCAACGCGAAGCATAGCCATCGATGTTGCAAAAATTGCTGGCTGAACATTTGCGGTCAATGTTAAATCTTCCATTGGTCCATTAAAAATAATATCTGATAATTTTTGGTTTAATGCTGAATCAACTTCATCAAAAATTGATTTTGCGATTGCATGATTATCATATAAATTTTTGCCCATGCCGACAACTTGACTGCCTTGACCTGGGAAAACAATAACTTTTGACATATTTTCACCTTTTGTTTTGTGTAATTATACTTTGCGGATTGAAAATTCGCAACCGCAATAATTTTGACGATAAAAGCCGGTGTTTTTACCAATTTCACATCGCAAGTTTTCGTCCCAATTTATTGGCAAATAAACAATATTTAAACCCGATTTTTCAATTTCTGTTTTTGCGGCATCATCAACTTGGGATTGATCTTTGTGTTTAGACACACCAAAAACAGATGCGACAGTGTTGTATCCATTATCGACAGCCCATTTTATTCCAAAAGCGAATCTGTGACGAAAACATTCTGTGCAGCGACTGCCCCGCTCTGGTTCATTTTCTAATCCGCTTACACATTCCAACCATTTTTCATGTTCCCATTCAGATACAAAATATTTTACCCCAATTGATTCGCAGAATTTTATCTGCTCGTTCAATCTTTTTTGATATTCTGCAAATGGAAATATATTTGGATTATAAAACAGAACGCAGAAATCAGCGCCTTGCCCCTTTAATTCTGTGATTGCCCCGGCGCTGCAAGGCGCACAGCAAGACATTAAAACAATTTTTGATTCATTATTTTTTAACATATTTTGCTGTCATTTCGGCAATTTTATCATCATCAATTCGTGTGAACAGATTTTCTGGAACATAAAATTTTGTTTCTTCTGAAATTTTATGTTCGTATTGGTTTGGCCAACTAAAATCTTTACCATAAGATTCAATATTTAAATCATCTGTGGTTTTAGTATAATGGAAAATACGATTTATTCTAAGAGCAGTGTATGGTATAAAAGGTTCCGAAATTCTTGAATAAAATGCTATTAATTGAAAACATTCATTCAATATCGCGCCTGCACCATCCAGGTCACTGTTTTTAATCAATGTCCATGGTTCAGTCTTGGTCAGAAATTCATTTCCAATTGTCCAAAGTTCACGCAGAGCAGTTATTGATTTTCTGAATTCACATGCTTCTAATGCTTGTGTCAGTTCGTTTAATTTTGGATTTATTTGTTCTGCTAGATTAAATGAATTTGTCTTTGCAGCTTGTGGAATTGTATTACCAAAATTTTTATCGGTCAGTTTGGTCACACGTGAAACAAAATTTCCCAATATTCCGTTTAAATCTTTATTTACAATTTCTGCGAATCTTTGGATTGTGAAATCTGTGTCGTCCGTTTCTGGTGCAGACGCCAACAATGAATATCGCCAAGCATCACTGGGCGCATCATCTATTGCATCTTGCAAGAATATACCCCTGCCCTCTGACTTTGAAAATTTTCCACCTTCGAAATTCAAAAAGCTTAACCCTTTGAGCATATCAACAGTTTTCCAATTGTCATTCAAAGCCAATTGTTGTTCCGGAAAAAATACTGAATGAAATTTTACATTATCTTTGCCCATAAATTGTGCATAGTGGCAATTATCTGGGTTTTTCCACCAATCTGCCCAATTTGGTGTTGCGGCTTGGGAAATTGAAACATATCCCCATGGCGCATCAAACCATACATAAAATACTTTGTTTTCATATCCTGGTTTGTTTACTGGTATTCCCCATGGTAAGTCGCGTGTAATAGAAGTATCACGCAATCCTTCGTTTGCCCAACCTTTTGCGATATCGCGTGCATATTTTGACCAGTGTGGTGCATGTTGTTCAAGCCAATCTTTCCATTGATTTTCAACCTTTGACGCCAGAAAGAATAAATTTTTTGTTGGGCGCATTTCAACTGGGCCACCAGTTACGGCACTTTTTGGATTCAAAAGTTCGTGCGCTTCGTACGAAGTGCTGCATTTATCGCATTGATCGCCGCGTGCTTTGTCATATCCGCATTTTGGACATGTTCCGATAAGTTGTCTGTCGGCAAGAAACATGTTGTCTGTTATTCCAAAAGGTTGAATTGTTTCACGTTCTTCGATCAGTCCCAGTGAATCCAAACGTGTGAATAAACCTTGGATCAGTTTTTCTTGTAATTCTGTATGTGTACGTCCGTATAAATCAAAAGATAGATTGAAATCACTGACAGATTTCAAATGTTTTTTTAGATATTTATTATTGTATTCCAATACTGGCATATTTTCAGCAGCAGCACCAACTATCGCAGGGGTGCCGTGTTCATCAGCCCCGCATACAAATAATACATTTTCTGCGCTATATTTCGCACGGCAAAAACGCGCATAAACATCGGATGGTAAATAACATCCAACCAGATGTCCCAGATGAAGTTCGCCATTCACATACGGCAATGCGCTGGTTATCAAATACTTTTTCTGCATTAAAAAATCCTTTTGAGTCAAAGTTTAAAGTGGAAAGTTCAAAGTGTAAAGGAAAAATAAAGAATTTATGCGCGGGTGCGCATCATGAATACAGAATAAAATGCAATGTCATAAATCATAATTATTAAAATGGTGGGCGGTAATGGACTCGAACCATCGACCTTTACGATGTCAACGTAACGCTCTAACCAACTGAGCTAACCGCCCTGAATTTTTTGTTTCATACTTCTAGGATGACAACTTTGCTCACTCTAACCATCAAAGCTGACCGCCAGGTTCCGCCGATTATAACAAGTTTTTTATTCCTTGCAACAAAAAATAAATTAAATAGATTTTATTTCATGTAAAAAAACTGGCAATTATGCCAGTTTGTTATTTCGCTGGTGCAACGATGATCGATTTTGTTCTCTCATCAGGTTTTGATTTAGAATCAAGTATACCTTTGTCACCGATAAGTTCAACGATTTTTGCAAACAGTTCTGGTACAGCGTCACGTCCACGTGCGAGCACTTTCTTACTACCACGAGTCATAACTGCAATTTTTACTTTGCTGCCCTCTCCTAGGAATTCGAAAACTTTCTTCATTTTAATATTTAAATCATTTTCTTCGATAAATGGTTTTACCCATACCTCTTTCAATTCAGACGCTTTTTGATTTTTACGTTGTTCTGAGGCTTTCTTTTTCTGTTCGTATTTGAATTTTCCATAATCCATGATTTTTACAATCGGTGGAATATTTGTAGCATTGATTTCGACAAGATCAAACCCGGCATCAACCGCCATTTGGAGTGCTTGGGCTGTTGGCATTACACCGCGATTTTGACCGCTTTCGTCAATTAACTGAACTGATTTTGCAAAAATGCGGCCGTTCATACGCGGGCCAAGTTCACGTGCTTTTGTGGTATTAAAGTTTGCGATAGTAATCTCCTGTGTTTTGTTACTTCTGCGAGTATTCTAATAGTTTCTATAAAATTTTCAACAATTTTTGTAACTCTTCCCAGGCTGGTTTTTTAGCTTCTGGTTTCAAAAGAAGATAATTTGGGTGATTGATTGAAAATATTTCAATTTCTTCGTCACAATCAAAACTTTGAATTTCTTCTTTGGCAAGAGTTCCAAGTGTTAAAATGGCACGTGGTTTAAAAATTTCGATTATACGTAAAACAAAGGGTCTTGATATTTCGAGTTCTTCGCCCGTTGGGGTTCGCCCACCTGGTGTGCGCCAAAATAAAAGTGGGCAAATCAGAGTGTTTTCACGGGCTATGCCCATAGCAGTTAATATTTTGTCGAATAAATCCCCTGCTTCGCCAGATAAAATAATGCCAGAATCATCGTCATTTGTTGATGGAATATCAGTTATTATCAAAAGTTTAGAATTTTCATTTGTTGGTTTACTTGGTAAAACGGTTTGCTTTGCAAATTGTTTCAATGGATGTTCAAAATTTAATATTGCGTCGACAAGTGTGTCTATATCAGTTGAAATATTCGCCTTGGATTCTGCTTCTGCTAAGGCTTTATCTTTGTTTAATGGTTGTATTGGTGGAACAATAGAATGATTATTTGAAAAAGAAATTTTTGTATTTATTGTTTCGGACGATTTTGGTTCTTTTCTTTTTGTTTCTGATTTAGTTTTTACTTCTTCTAATTCCCATTTAACCCCGGCCAGGATTAAATCCACAATGTCAGTATTCATAAGATTTTTCCTTGATTTTATCAATATATTTCTATAAAATACAACGTGAACAATGAAAATACAAGGGAGTATTTCAATGAAACTGCAAAACTTAGCAATGTTACTGGCTGCCACGGGTCTCCTGGCTGCTTGCGGTTCTAACAAAATAGTTGAACCATCTGACATGAATGGCCAAAAGGTTTTCTTTGCTTATGATTCCTCGGAAATTTCCGAAGATGCACGCAATAACCTGTTGGGACAATCATTGTATATGAAAAACCATGCAGACACAAAAATCCAGGTTGCTGGAAATTGTGACGAACGTGGAACAACAGAATACAACTTGGCTTTGGGTCAACGTCGCGCAAGCGCCGCTAAATCCGTTATTGTCAAAGATGGTGTAGATGCAAAACGTATCTCTACCATTTCTTATGGCAAAGAACGTCCAGCTGTCCAAGGTACTGGCGAAGAAGTATGGTCTCAGAACCGTAATGCAACAACATCTGTGAAATAAGTACTGTTGTTAGAAATTAAAACCCGCCAATCGGCGGGTTTTTATAATTGTTTAATTTCATATACTATTTAATATATCAATTCTTTTATACTTTAGTTATGTAATTTTATACGTAAAATAATTCAAGAATAAAACCAATCAACGAAAGAAAAAGACCCAATGTTTCTATTGGTGTATCGTGAGTGGCTTTATAAATAGCTAGACGGAATTTGTTCATTTTTTCTCGTTTTGCGAATTCATCAAAAGTTCCTTCATTATCATATATAGATGCAGAGAATAAGGGGTATGCCATTAGAATTATCCCTAAAAATTGTAAGATTTTTGCAATTATCATCATAATAACACTTATTACATTTTAGTTTTTTGTAAAAAAACAAGAATAGATGTATTCTCCAATTCTTTAAATCTGATTAATTTATTATCAATCATATTTGTGATGCCAAATAGAAATGGTGGCAACAAAAGTAGCAAATAAATCAGCATTTATGAAACCTTTGCGGAGATCTTAGCATAATATTATAAAATGTAAAGAATTCTGTGCAAAAATAGGGCGATTTTTGACCATGAAAATGCGGCAATAAACACCTGTTTAATAATTGATAAAATTATCAATATTTATTATATATCCCAGAAATCCGGGTTTTTTGGCGGGGTATTCTTTATGTGCAAATTCCTGAAATTAAAATCACTGATGCAAATTTTGGCGTTCGTGATTTTGTTTATAATTTATATATCATTGCGCTTTGGATTGTTGCACAATTTTTCATACCTTGGCAAGCAAAAATTATATAAAAAACGATTCGTTTTATTGGATGATTTTATTCACATAAAATTTAAAGTTAATAATAAAAATCGAATTAAAAATTATATGAATAAAAATTAATTTATGAAACTTGCAACATATTCCAGTGTTGGCATTTTAATTTTGACAGTTTCGCTACGTTTTAATACACCACGAATTGCGGTGATACCTTCTACGGTTACTTTATTATCAATTTTTTCAGTGTTTGCGATTGTTATGCCAGCAGAAAAGTTTCGACTGGTCGCACTGGTTGCAGACAGAAACAAATCTCCTAACCCAGCAAGTGACAAGAATGTTTTAGCGTCAGCGCCCATTTGTAAACCAAATTTTACAATTTCACCCCAAGCAAGTGTCAGTTTTAATGCTTTTTCGTTCTCTCCACCGGCCTTTTTACTGTAAAATCCAGCCAATATAGCCACTGCATTCTTACCAACCCCGCAGATTTCTGTGCCAATTATATCATCCGATTCTTCGAGATAAAGATTTGATAGTGCAATTTTTCCGGTTTTTTTAACGATTTCTGGGCCAGCAATTGTGCTGCCTGTTGGAACGCCAAGTGCGACCTCTCTGGCAAATTGTGGGCCAGATAAAACACCAAAATGCCCAATTGCTGATGGGATTTCTTCGTTTAAAATTTCTGACATAAATTTATACGTATTTGGTTCCATACCTTTGGTGCATATTATTATCGGTTGCTCATTCCAAATTTCTTTAAAAGTTTTAATTGTTTCTCTGAAAAACGCTGCGGGAACAACGATAAGCCATGCTTCGGTATTAATCAAATCTTCGGCAGTTGATGTCGCAACAATGTTTTTTGGGAAAATAACATCGGGTAGGGCTGTAATAGAGTGTTTTGTATTTATTTCGTCAGTATTTTTTTGATCGTATGACCATAAAACAATTGAATTACCGCAATTTGCAGAGCTTATAGACAGAGCGCTTCCCCATGCGCCAGCACCAATTATACCTAGTTTCATTTCAAATCCTGGAGTTTTTTATCAATCAGGGGTGCACTTACCAATCCATCTTCGGAAAGATTCAATGCCATTTTATACGCTTCTTTTGCTTTTTCTTTTTTACCAAGGTCAGCGTATATGTCACCAATATGTTCAAATAATGATGAACAGGTAATTGCAATTTTTGCAACGCGTTCATAAACTTCAAGTGCGGCTTTGTCACCTTCGGAGGCTTGTACAGCAAGTCCCAGAGTGTCCCAATATTCCAGATCACTAGGATATTTCTTTATCAGTGCGATTGCATATGTATATGCTTGGTTCAAATTATCACCACGTGCAATCCAAATGCGCGCCTGTACATTCATAAGCCCCGCATCATTAGGTGTAAGTTTTAATGCCTCAAAGATGTCTTTTTGTGCTTTATCAAGTTCATTTTGGCGCAAATAAACTCCTGCACGAGTTTTTAGTATAAACGATCTGCCACCATCTATCAGTTTGTTGTTTTTTAATGTTCTGTCTATGACTTCGAGAGCTTTGTCATTTTGTCCGCCTTGTAAATTTTTTGAAACAAGTTTTGTGACAGCCGGCATAAATAGTGAATTATCACGGGTGATAGATTCAAGTTTTTTTATAATTTCGTTGTAATTTCCGGTGTTTTCTGCAAATTTCATAAGAACGAACGGATAAAACGGACTTTGTTTTGGAATCATATCAAAGTAAGTTTTCCAATATTTGCCACCTGTGGCATAAAAATAATTTCCAATATAATAATTGATGGCTATACCCATGTTGCCATCAAGTTTATTATCAAGCGCATACGAAGCAATACGAAGCATTATAATTGATATATCTCTGTCGCCCAATGCTTGGCTGTGTGATACTGATTGTAACAAACCAAAAGCAAGGTTTGCCCCATTTCCTTTGTATTCTGCGAAATCAGGATCAAGTTTGTATTCAAGAGTAAAAATTCCACCAGGACGAGATGTAAAATCATTTTGAAGATTTTTTAATTTTTCTAGCATATTTGCATGCTTATAAAAAGCCAACAAATACATATAATCATTAAGATTGATAAAATCTGGGGAAACTTTGGCAAATTGCTCTGCGGCTTTGTCGAATTGATCTTCATTTGCATAAATTTGACCTGTAACAAATGATTTCCATGATTCATTCACAGTCAATTTTTTAACAAAAGCAAAAGTTTCTTGGGTTTTGCCGACTGCAACACCAGACCAAATTCGGATTGGTGCAAAAAATGGCGATTCGTCTTTCTTTGAAATTTCATAAAGTTTTTTCCAATCACCAATCTGGGCGAGCCTTGCCTGATAAATCATGCGATTAGAAAAATTCATATCATTTTTTACAGAATCCGCATCTGTTATACTTTTACCAGATAAAAAGTTAGCCAATAATCTGTCTGTTTTGTCATCGGTTTTACTCAGAAATTTGGCAGCTGAATCAAAATCATTCACATATATTGCATGCTGGGCAGCCAGGTAATTACCAAATTTAGAATCCTGGAAGTTAACTAAACGTTCAGGTGGATTGTATAATCCAACAAAATTATAGATAATTGCTGAGATACCAACAAAGGCCGCAAAAAATGCTGCGCTCAGGTATACACCAGATGTTTTTATAGATGGTTTTACATTATTCATAACAAATGGTATACTAGCCTAAAATGGTGTCAAAATGCAAGAAAAATTAGAAAAATATGCAACCTTGTTACGCGAATGGAACGATAAAATGAACCTTGTCGCACCTGGTACTTTGAATGATATTGAAAACAGGCACTTTGCGGACTCTGCGCAATTAAAAGAATATTTACCAAACGATGTAAGTATAATTGATATGGGAAGTGGCGCAGGTTTCCCAGGTGTTATTTTAGCAATGAATGGTTTTGATGTAACTTGTATTGAATCAATTGGAAAGAAAGCATCGTTCCTTAATATTGTAAAATCTGAACTTGGTCTTGATAATTTGAAAATTTATAACGGTCGATTAGAAGATTTTATAAAATTAAACAAACAAAAATTAAAAAACGGTAATTTTGTTTTTACTGCTCGGGCATTTGCACCACTGATAAAAATATTAGATTTTTTAAATCCGATTGGGAAAAGCCGGTTGTTTTTATTAAAAGGCCGAACTGCCAAAGATGAAATCGACGAAGCCAGAACAAAGTATGATTTTGAATATAAAAGTTATCCTTCGAAAACCGGTGACGGATTCATATTGGCTATAAATTTTTAATAAAACAGAATTATTTTACATGAAATTTCGCTTAATATTCTGTTTTTACATAATAATCATAAAATATATTATATTTATTGGTAAAAAATTTTCTGTTGTCCGAATCGGGAATTTTTTATAACCTTGCGGACAAAGGAAAGAATAATGACAAAGATAATCGCTTTTGCTAATCAAAAAGGTGGGGTTGGTAAAACAACGACCGCTATTAATATTGGTGCATCACTTGCCGCGATAGATAAACGTGTCTTGTTGATAGATTTGGATCCACAGGGAAATGCAGGTACAGGACTTGGGTTTGTTCGCGCTTCGCATAATCAATCCGTGTATCCAGTAATTATGGGTACTGGTGCAGCAGCAGATAATGTTCTTACAACTGCTGTGAAAAATATGCATATTTTACCATCAAGTCCCCAACTTTCTGGCGCCGAAGTTGAATTGTTAGATATGGAAAATCGCGAATATCGTTTGCGCGATGCTTTGTCGGAAATTGCATCGCATTATGATTATATTTTATTAGATTGTCCACCAGCTTTGGGATACTTAACATTGAATGCTTTGACAACTGCTGATTATGTTGTTGTGCCACTGCAATGTGAATTTTTTGCCCTGGAAGGTATTCAACATCTTGTAAATAATATTGGTGAAATTCAAAAAAAGTGGAATGCAAATTTAGAAATTTTGGGTGTTTTGTTAACAATGTATGATCGTCGTAATAATTTATCCAAAGCTATAGAAGAGGATGTTCGTGGTGCATTTGGGTCACGTGTTTTTAAAACAATTGTTCCAAGAAATGTCAGAATTTCCGAAGCACCAAGTCATGGAAAGCCAGCATTGTTTTATGATTTTAATTCTGGTGGTGCCCAAGCATATTTGCGTGTAGCAACAGAAATAGTAGAAGCCTTAGGAGAGAAAAAATGAGTAAGTTCGGACTTGGCAAGGGTCTTGCCGATTTACAGGTCGAAATGGGTAAATCACCTGAAATTTCAGTGTTGGCCGGGGGGGAACGTGTAGTTGTTCGTCATATTCCAATTGCACAAATTGTACCAAACCCGGATCAGCCACGTAAAACTTTTGATGCGACCGAATTAGATGATTTGGCTGCTTCTATTAAAGAAAAAGGCGTTTTGCAACCGATTTTAGTTCGCAGTGTAAATGCATCAGATCATCAATATGAAATTGTTGCTGGTGAACGCCGGTGGCGTGCAAGTAAACTTGCCGGATTAACGGATATCCCAGCATTAGTAAAAAGTCTGAGTAATGAAAACGCTATGGAAATAGCACTTATCGAAAATGTTCAACGTGAAAATTTGAACCCAATCGAAGAAGGTGAAGCATATAAAAATTTGATGGATAAATGTGGTTATGAAATGGCTGACGTTTCACGTCTTATTGGAAAATCGGAAAGTTATATAAGAAACATAATGAGACTTGAAGTATTGCCTGGTTCGGTTAAAAAAATGGTAGAGGAAGGCGCTCTGTCGGCTTCACATGCAAGAACACTTTCGGTCGCTGAAAATCCAGAAGAACTCGCAAATGAAATCATCGCACGTAAAATGAGCGTTGCTGATGCTTCGAAAATGGTTAAATCGGGTACAAGATCATCGAAAAGCCGGTCTTTTTCATCAAATTTGATGTCCGCTGAAACTGTTGCTGATTATGAATCAAAATTATCAAAGGCGATGGGAACCAAAGTAAAATTGCGTGAAAAAAAGGGGGGCGCAGGTGAAATTGCGATCGGTTTCTCGTCCAGGATTCAAATGGAAGAATTAATAGATAAACTTGTAAAATGATTGTTTAAGAAAAAACACCCAGAAATGGGTGTTTAATTTTTGGAGGCCTGGGTCGGAATCGAACCGGCATACAAGGATTTGCAGTCCTCTGCATAACCACTCTGCCACCAGGCCAAAAAGCAGTGAGCGGATAATAATGAATAATTCTTAAATTATCAATAAAAAAGTGATATAATCGATAAGTTTGGAAATATTTGTCATGAAAAAAATAATTTTACTATTTTTAGTTAGTTGTTCAGTGTTTGTTACTGCGCCATCTTTTGCCCAAGATGATTGCGCATCTATTAAATCTGTACCGTCGGGAGAGTTGAATCTGCAACAAGTGATAGAATTAGGACTTTGCCGTAACCCAACCACACGGAGCAGTTATCTGGCATCGGAATCTGCTCGTATGAACAAAAATGCTGGATATTCAAAGTATTTGCCATCGGTTGACGCATCGGCTAGTGCTGGGAAATCTTATCAAAATGAACAGTGGGGCGATTGGTCAAAAGGTGTTTCTGTTTCAGCATCTTATTTAATTTTTGATTTTGGCAAAAGATTCGAAGATTTGAATACTTTGGCCGCAACGTGGCGTGCGACTGGTTTTGATTACAGTGATTCAGTTCAAAATTATGTTTATAGTATCATAGCTGGATATTATTCAATGCTGACCGCAAATGCAGAGGTTAAAACTGCAAATGATTTAGTCAAAGTTGCCGAAGAAGCGAAAAACACTGCGGATAAAAAATTCAGGGCAGGTGCAGTTGCCAAGTCTGATGTATTGAAAGCGGACACAACTCTTGCTTCGAAAAGGCTTGATTTGGAACGTTCCAAAGGAAACAGAGAGATCGCAAAGGCAAAACTTTTGTCATTATTATCATTTCCGCAAGATAATGAATTAAAAATACGTGATATGCCCGCAGAATTCGGCGGCGTTACAGAATCCGAAAATATACAAGAAATGCTTGATAAAGCAAAAAAGCAACGGCCAGATTTGCTTTCAGCTGCTGAAAATACAAATGCTGCTTGGCACAAGCGTAATTCAACATTTTTACAACATTTACCAAGTATTTCAGCCAGTGGTAACATTTCTTATGATGCAACATCATTAAATGCATATAACACAGGTCAGGACCGGGTAAGCGGTCAAATTGGGATTCGTGCAACAATGCCTTTGTTTGCTGGTTTTGCCCAAGTTTATAGTGATCGAGCAGCAACAATAAATTATGAACGTGCGCAAGAGCAAGAAAGGGCTAGAACAGATTCTGCAGAGCTTGATGTTTGGACCGCTTTTCAAAATTATAAAACAGCCAGAGATGTTTTAAGCCAAACAGAAATTTTATTGAAATCGGCCAAAGAATCAGAACGTGTTGTTGCTGGTATGTACAAAGTCGGGCGCAGTACTATGCTGGATTGGCAAACTGCCCAGGCAGATTTGGCAGATGCGCAAAAGCAAAATATTGCGGCAAAATATGATTTATTTGTAAAACGTGCGGCATTGGCACTTGCAATTGGTGATATCAAAGCCGGTTTAGAAAACAAAGGTTGATTAAAATGTGGAATTATATAAAAAACAAGAAATGGGTTATTTTAATAATAATGGCAATTGTTGGCACAGTGATATACATGTCTGGTAATAATGTAAAACAAGATTCGGCAAAATATGCAAGCATGCCAATTTCACGTGGTAATTTGCGACAGATTGTTACAGCGACCGGCGAAATTCGCCCAGTGAATACAATTTTAGTTGGGAGCCAAGTTTCGGGTAATATTGAAAAAATCTATGTTGATTATAATGATAAGGTAAAAAAAGGTCAAATTCTGTTAAAAATTGAACCTTCGGTATTAAAAGCATCAGTTAATGAAGCCAAAGCAACACTTGATTCCGCAATATCACAACTTGAATTTGATCGTGCAGAATATAAGCGTGATCAAGATTTGTTTGCAAATGGTTTTATTGCCCGTGCTGAAATGGAAAAATCAAAAACCCAATTTAATACAAGTGAACAATCTGTTAAACGTGCGCGTTCACAATATGATCGTGCCGTGACAAACCTTGGCTATGCAACAATTACATCACCAGCTGATGGGACAATAATTTCACGCAAAGTTGACGAGGGTCAAACAGTTGCTGCAAACTTTCAGACACCGGATTTATTCGAGTTAGCAGAAGATCTTTCAAAAATGCAGATTGAAACAGCAATAAGCGAAGCTGATATCGGTTTAATCAAAGTTGGTCAAACTGTTTCATTTACAGTTGATGCATATCCAACACAGACGTTCGAGGGTAGTGTAAAACAAATTCGACTTTCGCCAACTACGACCCAAAATGTTGTTGTTTATACAGTAATAATAAATGTTGATAACACTGATTTACGTCTGATGCCAGGCATGACAGCATTCGTAACGGTTCTTGTCGCAGAAAAAGAGAATGTTTGGAAGGCTGCTAATTCTGCATTTTTAGTTCGTTCATACAAAGCTGTACTGGATGATTTGAATATAAAAAATGACAAAATAACACCAAAGGAATATTTGATAATTGAACGCAGCGGTAAAAAGTCGGAAATTAAAATAATTCCTTATAAAAAGGGTTTAATTACTGCCACTGAGACAGAGATTATAGCAGACGGTTTGCAAGATGGTGATAAGATTATAATTGGTAAGTTGGGTGGTGTCTCGACTGGTTCATCTATGTCACATGGCGGCGGTCCAATGGGTGGTGGCCCAGATTAAAACAAAGCGCACGTAAAGTGCGCTTTGTTTATATTGATATTTCGCCCTTGATATGTGGGTGAGAAAGATAACCATTTCTTTTTTCTTGGTATTTTTGCCAATTTGGGTCATCAGCAAATTTTTTTGCTAACTTTTTTTCGGTTTCTGGGTCGTATCCAATTCTGAAATCTTCGAACTTAAAATCATCAATATGTTTAACGTTCGGGTTTATAAACATTTTTGGCAAAGGATACGGTTTGCGTAAAATTTGTGATTTCATTTGATCTATATGATTTAAATAAATATGGTGGCTGCCAAATGTATGTATAAATTCACCTGGTTTCAGGTTGCATACTTGTGCGACCATCATCGTCAGTAAAGCATAAGATGCTATGTTAAAAGGGACGCCCAAGAATATATCAGCACTGCGTTGATACATTTGACACGAAAGTTTTCCATCAGTGATATAGAATTGAAACATCATGTGACATGGTGGTAACGCCATATTATCAAGTTCTCCGACATTCCATGCGCTTACTATGTGGCGTCTTGAATTTGGGTTATTTTTTATTTGATTAATAACATCTGATAGTTGGTCAATTTTACGACTATCCGCCGCTGGCCAAGACCGCCATTGATTGCCATAAACTGGACCAAGTTCACCGTTTTTATCGGCCCATTCGTTCCAAATTGAAACATTATTATCTTGCAGATATTTGATATTGGTATCCCCACGTATAAACCACAAAAGTTCATAAATAACGCTTTTGAGACTCAGTTTTTTGGTAGTTGTAATAGGGAAACCCGTAGATAAATCATGTCTGTTTTGCCAACCAAAACAATCCAAGGTTCCCGTACCTGTACGATCCATCTTAGTAACGCCATGATCCAGAACATATTTAACTTGTGTTAAATATTGCTTCATTTTATGACCTCTTATTGGACTCTCGGATCTCCCCTGTGGATAAGTCATATATAACAACTAAATTTATTATAAGTAAAGGATAAATTGTGTGATATAATCAAAGACATGAAGCAAAATACAGTAGTAAGTCTTAAAAATATAAACAAAGATTTTACACTTGAAGTAGGTGGTGTTCAACGTGTGCTTTTTGACGTCTCTTTTGATATAAAACCCGGTGAATTTGTATCAATAATGGGGCCATCTGGATCTGGAAAATCTACTTGTATGAATATAATCGGTGCGCTGGATACACCAACTTCTGGGATTTATAAGCTTTATGATAAAGATATAACAAATCTGTCAAATGATGAGCTGGCGGTTGCTCGGAATGAATATATTGGTTTCGTATTTCAAAATTTTAATTTATTGCCAAAACGAAGTGTTCTCGACAATGTTATGTTGCCCCTTATGTACAGGGGATTGCCGGACGAAGAGCGTGAGGTTAGAGCGCGAAAAATGCTTGCTTCGGTCGGGCTTAATAATTTTGAAACATATCTGCCAACCCAGCTTTCTGGGGGTATGAAGCAACGAGTTGCCATCGCACGTGCGCTGGCTGGGGATCCTAAATTAATACTTGCCGACGAGCCGACAGGTAATTTGGACTCTAAAATGGGATATGAAATTTTACAAATGTTTGAAAAATTAAATCGTGACTTTGGAATTACAGTTGTTATGATTACTCATGAGTTTGATATTGCAAAGCACACAAACCGTTTGATTCATATTCGTGATGGTAAGATTACACATGACGGTCCTGTGCCCAAAGACGAAAGGACATTGTGATGATTATTAAAACTCCAGCGCAATTGTATAGTTTGTTTTATAAAAATATAATTGGCACTGAAAAATATTCATCTTCGGCCAAGCAATTGGACGACCAAATAAAGAATTCTGGATATTTATACCCAAAATTCTATCACTTATACCAATTACCTAATTCAAGGGCGCGTTTGGCAATTCGTTCAGCTTTGCTTTTGTTGTTTTCAAATCCAAAGGAGGGTATAAATCATTTGGAACAGTATTTGAAACAGAATATTGAAATATCCGATGATTTGTATTCGAAATTAGATGTTTTGCAGAAAAAAGCAGAATCAGAGATATTGCGTTTGACAAGATATATAAAAATTTACAATAAAGAACTGCGCAACATAGATACATCAAAATCCCAGATGAGAATTCATTTTATTCGTGGCGCAATTTATGGCTATCCCCCAGAAAATATAGATTTTTGGATGAAAAATTATCCAGATAACGAAAAATTTAACGAAGGTAGGGATTATACCACAACCTTGATTGATAAGTTCGGAATCAGACCAGAAGCAATGAGATTGACATTGGCACAGAAAAAATCGCTAGTAGAGTCTTTGGAAAGTCAGCGGATAAATATGTTTGAAAAAGTTGATACTTTTGGAAGAAAGGACACAAGCGGTTTTTTGTGTTTTCAAGAAGCCAAGGGATATTATGAGTATTAAAATACAATGGCTTGTAAGAAACAAATATCTTTGATGTCAGAATTGATAAACGAAATGATGGCTCCGTATCGTCGCGTTTATAACTCTGCATCTAAAGAATTAGAAGAACATTTAATGGCTGCAGGTATAGAATTACCTTTTGCAATTCATTATGAATATAAATTGCCTGATGGTTTAACCCCTGTGGAATTTGACGAACATAATAAAAAAATATTCGTTCATACAACTTATAATGATGATTTTTATAAATATTTGACGATTTCTCCAGAATTATTAGAAGTTCTGGAAACTAATAAACAAAAATATATAAACTTGTCAAACAAGTATGCAGATTTTCTGAAAAACAATAATCCAGAATTATCAGAAATTGTTTTAGAAAATCATGACGATTTAATTGCTTTCTTAGATGGTGCAGCATTTGGTTACGGTCCAGAAGAAATTAGGTATTTTATATCGATAAAAAAGCAAATGATAGAAAGATTCAAAAACGGTATAAAGTTCAGACGTTTATTGGGATATGTTCCGAGATATGTTTTGTCACCAGAACATAACCAAGCAATCATTTGTGCATTGGAATTACGTAAATCTGAAATAAAATCGGATAAAAATAAATGACATTCAAAGATATTTTGAAAGAATCGTGGTTATCTATATCGGGGAATAAAGTCCGATCAGTTCTAACTATACTTGGTATTATTATCGGTGTTATGGCTGTTGTGATTATGGTAGCCGTGGGTGAAACAGTTCAAAAACAAATTGATGACCAATTTTCATCACTTGGGACAAATACAATAATGATTCGTGCAGGTGCTGCACAAAGTGCCGGTATTCGCCAAGGTAATCGACAGACACTTACATTTCAAGATTCTGATGCAATCGGAAAACTTGGTGATGTTATGGCGGTAAGCCCGGTTCAAAACAGTGCTGCGCAAATAATTTATGGTAATAAAAACTGGTCAACAAGTTTGGTTGGATCTTATCCAGATTATGCAATAATTCAAAGTATAGATCTGGAAAAGGGAATGTTTTTTGATCAATCAGCACTTCGAAATGGTGCAACCTATGCGGTGATTGGGCCAAAAGTTGCCAAAGAACTTGAAATGCCAGAAGATCCTATAGGGCAAGTTATAAGAATTCAAAATATGCCATTTGTTATTATTGGTCTCACGCGTGAGCGTGGCGAGTCCATGGGTAATAACCAAGATGATATGGTAATAATACCGATAACTACGTTAAAGAAAAGAATGCATGGCGGACGTTTTCCAGATTCTGTACCCATGATTACGCTCAAACTTTATCCGGATGCAGATAATGCGATTGCGGTTGAAACAGTGACACAGTTGCTGCGACAAAATCACAAGTTAAAAGATGGTGCACTTGATGATTTTCAAATTATGAATATGAAGCAAATAATGGAAACAATGGATACAATTACTGGTTTTATGAAGATGTTGTTAATTTCAATTGCCAGTGTTTCACTTTTGGTGGGATCAATTGGTATTATGAATATGATGTTGGTTAGTGTTGCAGAGAGAACACGTGAAATCGGTATCAGAAAGGCAATAGGCGCACGTGAAAAACAAATAATTATCCAGTTTTTATCAGAATCTATATTGATATCATTCATTGGGTCAATGATTGGTTTGTTTATTGGTGTTGGTCTTGCCCAGGGGGTCGGGCGTTTTATAATGGGTTATGATGTTCCAATTTCTTTGTGGTCAGTAATTTTATCAGTCATAGTTGCCATTGTTGTCGGTATATCTTCGGGTGTTTTTCCGGCAATCAAAGCTGCTAAATTAAATCCGATTGATTCGTTGCGTCATGAATAAATCATTGACCCAGTATTGAAAAATTTCCTAAACTTCGCATGTTATGAAAAAAATCCTTGGTATCTGTGTAGGAGCAGTACTTTCAGGACTTGCTACGGCCTCCGTCGCAGGTGATTTGGTCGTCTCTAAAGATAAAGTTATTGATACCCCTGAAACAATCTCTTTTGATAGCGGTGTTATTCAAAATTTTGGGGTAATAAACAGTGGTATTTTTATCAATCCTGGAAATATGGTTCAAATTCAAAATGCTGGGGAAATAAATGGTTCTGTTGATATATATAAGTCCACTACGTATTTAACCCAGGTCGTATATGGCCCAGCAGATATGAATTTTATCAATGTAAATAATTATGATTCTGACGGTTATGCGCATTTTAATATTATGGCCCAAAGTGCATCAGGTGTCGATTTTGGTGGGCTAGAATTGCTTTCTGGTGGACGTGCGGAAAAAATAATTATCAAAGATTCTATAATAACTTTTGATTTGTCCGCAGCGCCCAGCAATACTTTTACAGAATTTCAAGGCGAGAATGTTTTGTTTATTAAAAATGCTGAACCGGGAAATTTCTTATTACTCAGTAATGCTAGTATAGATTCAGGTGGTTCTGTTATTGCGCGTACGGATCAGTTGGGTTTATACGTTCCAGAAACGACATTTGATAATGGAAAATTGTACCTCAATATTGTTCGTGATTATGATTATCAAAAAATTATTGGGTCAGATTTTGGGACAAAAATAAATATAATTCGTGCAAGTGATCCAAGTAACAGAACTGTTAACGCTCTTGATTCTGCTAAAACTCAATCGGACATAGATAGAATTATCAAAAACTCTGCAATGTTTACACCGATAAATTTAACCAAAGATCTTGAAATAATAAACAAATTATACAATCTGGGAAACGGGGTCGGTGATATTTCTATGACTGGCAGAGCCAGCTATGTAACAGGACCCAATGTCAAAGCCGAGATTGGAGAGTTTGGAACAAGTTTCATTTTCCAGGATATAGAGTTGTCTGTTTCAGGAATGTTAGGGAAAATTGAACATAATTCAGATTATGATGAATATTCTGCATTTGTTTATGGTGGTGCAATAGATACAAAATACAATTTCAAACCAATGTGGCTGGCTTTGGGTGGGGCATATACCATTGCCCAGTTTGAAACAGGTGTAATATTTGAAGGTGAAAATGAAACAAGAAATCCAAATGGATCGAGTCTGTTTAATTATATAGAAATTGGTTCTCGTTTTGGGTTTGATGAATTTTATATTGAACCATCTGTTGGTGCAGGATTTATACATTCCGATGTTTTAAGTTATACAAAACAAGATTTATTTGAGAAATCTAAACTTGTAATTGGCACAAAATATGATGATAACGATGGTTTCAGGTATAATCACGGGGTATTTATAGGTAATACAGGTGATGACATAGTTTTTGGTGCAAATTTCTATATGCAGAGCATAGAAGATGTTGCAAAGGTTGGTTTTGTTTATACCGGTTTGAACACAGATCACAGAATTTATCATAAACTTGGGATTGAATTTTCCGCAGAATTTTAGTTTAATAAGATTCGTGATAACAAATATAAATCTTTCTAATTTTAGAAATCATAAACACGGACGCTTATCGGCCGGTGGTCACAGCAATATTATTATTACTGGTCCGAATGGCAGCGGTAAAACTGCAGTTTTAGAATCAATTTCTGTATTCAGTTCTGGGGGCGGGTTACGTGGCGCAAATATGTCTGAAATAGCAAATTTTGGTACGGATAGTTTTTCTGTAAAACTTGATTTATCTGATGGTACAGAACTGTCTGCAATATGGAACGGAGAAGCGCATCGCAAGATTCGAATTGATGGAGATGCCGCTGCATTATCTGATTTGCCGTCACATTTACCGCTTGTGTGGTTAACCCCAAAAGAAGATAGAATTTTTATTGATGCTGCATCGGATAGACGCATTTTTTTTGATCGTTTGGTTTCGGCATTTAACCCATCGCATGCCGGTCGTGTTGCACGGCTTAATAAACTATTATCCGAAAGAGCATTTGCGCTTAAAAACGGTTCAAATAATGCATGGTTAACCCCGATAGAATTAAATATAGCCCAGATTGCGGCAAGTATTGCCAGTGCACGTATCAAATATGCCAGTGAAATAAATTACATTCTTTCCAATGAATCCAGGATAAATAGTTTTGAATCACAACTTAGCCTGGCTGGTTGGTTTGAATCACGCATCACTGCTGGAATATCATCAAGTGACATTGAAAACGAGTATATTTCTTACCTTGCACAAAATCGGGACCTGGTTTCAGACAAAATGGTAATTGATGGTGCGCATAAATCAGATTTTGGTATGTTTTCGAATAAACTTAGCCTGCCGATTACATTGGCCAGCACTGGGCAACAAAAAATGGCTCTGCTTGGACTTATTCTTGCCCATTCACGCTTAGTTTATTCGTCAATTGGTAAGACGCCCATAATTTTGCTTGATGAAGCAGTGGCCCATTTAGATGAATCTGCGCGACTCGCTTTGTTTTCATCTTTGTCAGAATCACATGCTCAGGTTTGGGCAACTGGTATAGATGAATCAGTTTTTGCATGTGTGCCAGATGCACAATTTGTGTCTTGCGATAACGGACAAATTATGCAAACATAGCAGAGGACAAGGGTCGGGATGAAAAATATAGATTATCAAAACTTACTTGAAAGAGCGCTTAAAAACGTCGTCAAAGAGGCTCTGCGTTATGCACAAGTTAATGGACTTGGTGATAATTCTCATTTTTATTTAACTTTTAAAACACGCGATCCGGGTGTTGTTATTCCAGAGTTTTTGAAATTACGTTATCCAGAAATGATGACGATAGTTTTACAATATACATTCACAAATTTAAACGTATCCGAAGAAGAATTTGGGGTTCAACTGACATTTGATGGTCGCCCGTTTTATATACGCGTGCCTTATGCTGCATTGGTTGAATTCAAAGATCCATCAAGTGACTTTATTTTACAATTTCACCCGCATGCGAACCGCGACGCCGGTAATGACTTGGAATTACCACTCGAAGAAAAAGGTGGCTCAGACGAGAATAGGGTTGTAGATTTAGAAGAATTTAGAAAAAAGAAAAAAACAGAATAAAAAAATGCCGCATTTCGCGGCATTTTTTATTTCTTTTCTTCGGCCAGAAAATGTTCAAGCCAGTGATTGTCAGTATTCAGTGTTCTAACATCTTTGTTTTGCAGCAATTTTTGTTGCAAAGGGATAGTTGTTTTTACACCTTCGATTGAAAATTCATCCAAAGCGCGAATAGCACGCATAATACAAGAAGGGCGGTTTGGTGCATAAACAATCAGTTTTGCAATCATAGAATCATAGGTCGGTGGAATTTTATATCCAGCATATGCCGCACTGTCCACGCGAACACCCAAACCACCAGCCGGTGAATATTGTGTGATTGTTCCAGCATTTGGAATAAATGTTTCTGGATCTTCGGCGTTGATTCTGAATTCGATTGCATGACCGTTAGGATTCAAATTTGATTGATTGTAACCTAATTTTTCACCGTCGGCGATACGAATTTGTTCGCTGACCAAATCGATTCCGTAAACCATTTCGGTAACTGGATGTTCAACTTGCAGACGTGTATTCATTTCCAAGAAATAGAATTTGCCGTCTTCAAACATGAATTCCAAAGTTCCAGCATTTGTATAGCCAAGTTTTTTCATTGCGCTTTTACATACTTCGATCATGTCATCGCGTTGTTTTTGCGTCAATGCAGCGGCTGGGCATTCTTCCATCAATTTTTGGTTTTTGCGTTGCAATGAACAATCGCGTTCGCCAACAATTACAACATTACCATGTTTATCGCCCAATACTTGGAATTCAATATGGCGTGGATGCAGCAATAATTTTTCCATATAAAGTGTGTCATCGCCGAATCCGGCCTTGGCTTCACGTTTGGTCATTTGAAATGCTTCGGCCATTTCGCCAGCATTCATAACTGGGCGCATACCTTTGCCACCACCACCAGCAGATGCTTTCAGCATAATTGGATATCCGATTTTATCGGCCCAAGCAAGTGCATCTTCGAGTGTATCAACAGCCCCATCGGAACCAGGAACAACTGGCAAACCACATTCTATTGCAGTCTTTTTAGCGGCAACCTTGTCCCCCATACGGGAAATCATATCGGCGGTTGGTCCGACCCAAATCAATTTATGCTGTTCAACTTTGCTTACAAAATCGGCGCGTTCGGATAAAAATCCATAACCTGGATGGATAGCATCAGCATTTGTAAGCAAAGCAGCAGTTAAAATAGCAGATTCGTTCAAATAAGAATCTTTGGCAGGTGCTGGTCCAATACATACTGATTCATCAGCAATTTTTACATGCAGTGCATCACGATCAGCGGTTGAATAGACGGCAACTGTTCTGACCCCCATATCACGACATGCGCGAATAATACGCAGGGCAATTTCCCCGCGATTCGCAATAAGTATTTTCTTAATGTGTTGCATGGTTATTCGATTACGACCAATGGTGTGTCAAATTCTACGGCTTCGCCATCTTTGATAAGAATTTCTTTGATAACGCCGTCTTTTTCGGATTTGACTGGGTTAAAAGTTTTCATAGCTTCTATCAAGCAGATTGTATCGCCTGCTTTCACAGATTTGCCAACTTCGATAAATGGTTTTGCACCAGGTTCAGGTGACAAATATGCCACGCCGACCATCGGTGATTTAACTGCTGGTTTTGCCGCAGCTTTTGCCGCAGGTGCCGCAACTTCGGATTTAGGAGCCGATATTGCAACCGGTGCTTGCGCGATCGGTGCTGCAAATTGAACCTGTTGTGATTGGGCGGTCATATGGGATACTTTGGATAAATGTATGTGACGGCGGAATAATCCAAATACAAGGCTGTTTTCAGCTTCTAATTCAGTTAACCCCATTTTATCCATAAGATTGGACATATCTTTTACAGATCTTCTAAGTGACATTTTTTATAATCCTTTGTTATGCTTTTTGTGCACGGAATCGAATTTTACCATAAAGTGGACACTTGTCAAGGGACAGGATCGTAACCCATTCCCCCGCCAGGCCGACAACGCGAAATTCTTTTTATAGCAAGCCATGCACCTTTGAGGGCGCCATGCTTGGAAATTGCCTGATGTGCGTATTCAGAACAGGTCGGTGTAAACCTGCAAACAGCGCGTCCACCGGTAATTGGTGAAATCATAGTTTGATATAATTTGATGAGAAATATAAATATATGCTTCATAATTTTTTAAGGCATTTTTCAACCGCATGTATGCCTTCTGGTAATTTTGCCTCTAATATTTTATCGCGGGCAATAAATACATAATCTGATTCTGGGGACATAAATTTTTCATTCGCGCGAATCCAAACACGTAACAATCGTTTCGCACGGTTACGCTGAACAGCCAGTTTGAAAAACTTTTTTGCAGCAGTAATTCCGAATCTTGCGTCACCTGGCCACTTGGTTGGACGTGCCTTTACGATAAAAAAATCGCAAACGCAGCTGGGCGCGTCTTTGAAATTAAAACCTTGATGATTTTTAATAGTTTGTCTCATAATGCAAATAATAAAGTATAAACATTGATTTTTCAAATTTAGTTATGTATTCTTTAATACAAAGGAAAAAAAGATGGAAAAAACAGAAAAAATAGAACTCTCGTTCGAAGAGGCATACAAACAACTTAGTGAATTAGTCAAAAAAATGGAGTCTGGTACCATGCCGTTGGCCGATTCGATTAAGGCGTATGATCAAGGAATGAAGTTAAAAGCATATTGCGAACAATTATTAAAAGAAGCCGAAATGCGAATTGAACAATTAAAAGTAAATTAAAATTGGCTGATAAAAATACTCTTTCCCCAATAATGCAGCAATATCTGGAAATGAAGCGTGAAAATCCAGATGCACTTTTGCTGTTTCGTCTTGGTGATTTTTACGAAGCATT
>CAZNTZ010000004.1:0-30157 GCA_964576135.1 uncultured Muribaculaceae bacterium
AAAGTGCTGAACGAGTATTATTATCGGCCAGACAAGGGGTTAAGACACCTGCAAAGCTTTGGATGCCAGAAAAAATGGGTGACAAAAGGGTTTTAATGGATGGCTTGACACTTAAAGAGATACGCGCTATGGTAACGGCCATATGTTAAATTCTATATCAAGACATTTTTCTTCATTTACTGCGATGCTTGCTGCACCGTTTCAGGCCGTTTGGCGCCTTATTATGCGCTGGTTCCCAGAACGTGATTTTACGATAATGGATACACCAACTGGTGAAGTTTATGCTTATCATCAAACTTCGTTTTGGAGATTTGCCAAAGCTTGTGCAAAGTTTGGATTAGTTGTTTGGGCTTTTTGGGCGACCTATGTTTTTATTTATCACAGACCAATGTTACAAAAACGCACAGAACAACTTTCCGAAATGCGTGAGCAACATGCAAGACAAATGAGTGATCTTGACGTATATCACAAAAGATTTACTGAACTTAATCGACAATTGAATTTGCTTGATGATAAAATTCAAGTCGCACAAAGTTCCAAAAAATTTAACCAGGCGGCCGTTGATGAATTGATGAAGCAACGTATTAACGTTTGGGCTCAGCTGGATTTATTACAATCCAGATTAAATCAGATTTTTACAGAAGGCGGTTATGCCCCTGAATTTACTAAATTATCAGAGTTATCTCTGGAGTATGAAATAATACGTGCACAAAATGCCCAGTTACAACAACAAAATCAAGATATAGCAGAATCAGCCCAAGCAATTGCAGAGGCTGATAATCAGATTGTCGAACGTGTATCCGTTTTAGCAAGGGACCATTCTGAATTCTTACACAGTCAATTAAGAAAGATAAATACTACGTTGAATTTACTAGGACTTTCTGAAAAAAAGCTTGCACAAAAAGCAAAAAGTTTTTCAAGCCCATTGGTTGGATCGGCTATTTCATCAATAAATCTGGATGCTAATCTTGATCCAAAATATCAAAATCTTGCAGATGAAGTAGAACTTTGGCAAAGTTTGGCACGTGCGCGTGAAGTTATGCCTCTTGGGGCACCAGTTGTAAAGCCAAGAATTACTTCTAATTATGGTACACGTGAGGATCCAATTGATGGTTCAACCCGTCAACACAAAGGTATGGATTTTGGTGGGCAAATAGGAACTCCACTTTTAGCTGTTGCCCCAGGTAAAGTTATTTCTGCAGGTGATCGTTTTGGTTATGGTAAAGCGGTAGAAATAGATCATGGGCTTGGTTTTACAACATTATATGCTCATTTATCTAAAATTAACGTTCGTCGTGGTGATTATGTGCGTTCGAATCAAGTAATAGGGCTTGCTGGGTCAAGTGGAAGATCTACAGGGCCACATTTACATTACGAGATTCGTTATAATAATGCACAGTTCAATCCATATTCGTTCGTCAAAGCTAAGGATTAAAATATGTTAGTTTTTGCAAATTCTAAAGAAAAAACAAGCCCTACGATAATCGGTGCCGGTTGTCGACTGACTGGGGATATTAAAACCGACCATATTGTTCAAATTCATGGAGAGGTTTTTGGTAATATCAAAGCAGATACTGTTATCATAGGTAAAGGCGGTCAAGTCATAGGTCGTGTAAATACCCGTGAATTTTTTCTGCATGGATCAATGAACGGTCCTGCTATCGTTGAATCTGCACATGTTTTTGCTAACGCAACCATGACTGGAACACTGTCTTATCAAAAATTAGACATTGTCGGCAATAATGGTTTAGAGTGTAAATTGCAAAAACGCAGCGACAAATAAAAACAAAATTCAATATGTTAGATGTTAAACTTAAAGAGTTACAAGAACGAGCCAAGGCCATAGAATCTAAAATGAATTCCGGCCAAGTTTCTGGCGCAGAGCTTTCAAAGTTATCAAAAGAATATTCAAGTCTATCAGATATATTACCGCTTGCAGCGGAATATTTTGCCGCTCTGGATGGAATTCGCGATGCAGAAGAGATGTCAAAAGAGCCAGAATTAAAAGATTTGGCTGCAGAACAATTGTTTAAATTCAATAAGTTATTACCAGAAATTGAAGAAAAACTTCAGATTGCATTACTACCACGTGACGAAGCAGATGATAAATCAGTTATAATGGAAATCAGAGCCGGGATTGGCGGCGATGAAGCTGCTTTATTTGCTGGTAACTTGTTTACCCAATACAGAAACTATGCCTCTCGTCAAGGTTGGAAAATCGAAGTCATCGAAGAGACAGCTATTTCATTAAATGGGTACAAAGAAGTTATTTTCAAAATCCAAGGGGTTGGGGCGTATGCTCGTCTGAAATTTGAATCCGGGGTTCATCGTGTTCAACGTGTTCCTGAAACAGAAGCGTCTGGCAGAATTCATACATCTGCCGCGTCGATTGCCGTTATGCCCGAAGTTGAAGAAATTGATGTAACTATTGAAGATAAGGACTTGAGAATAGACACTTATCGCGCTCAGGGGGCTGGGGGGCAACATGTTAATAAAACAGATTCCGCTGTCCGAATTACGCATATTCCTTCGGGTATAGTTGTAACATCACAAAGTGAAAGATCGCAAATTCAAAATCGCGCAAATGCTATGGATGTTCTTCGTTCAAAATTGTATGAAAAACAAAGACTTGAACAAGAAAACTCACGTGGTGCTTCAAGAAAATCAATGGTCGGAAGTGGCGACCGTTCAGAAAAAATCAGAACATATAATTTTCCAGAACAACGTGTCACAGATCATCGAATTAAACTGACACTTTATAAACTTGATAATATTTTGGCTGGTGGCGAAGGATTGGACGAAATGATTGATGCTGTGACTGCTGCTGACCAATTAGAAAGACTTGCATCAAGTATAGAACAATAAAAACTGTACAAATAATAAAGTGGGCGACCCGGTATCTAATGCTGTGCTGCTGGTTTCCCTCTGACACGCTGACACCGATTGCCGTCCGCCCGACGAAATGCTAGCACCATAAAATTTATAAATCAAGATTTTTGAATATTGTCGTATCATAATTTTGTTAATATTTCTTTCTTGCAAAAATTACAATATGGTGTTATAAATACTGAACTGTTCGGTTTGTTCTAGGAAGAATATCTTACATATTTTATTTATAGTTAAGTACTGAACAAAAATTATTAGGGTGTAAAATATGGCTATGAAAACTTTGGGACAAAACCCGGTTGATGCTTATATTGGTCAGCGAATGCAATTGCGCAGAAATATGATGGGTATAACCCAGAAAGATCTGGCGAATATCTGCGGAGTTACGTTTCAACAAATTCAAAAATATGAAACAGCGGCTAACAGAATTTCTGCTTCACGTCTGTTCCAAATCGGAATGGCACTTGAAACACCTGTATCGTTCTTTTTTTCTGGTTTACCGAATCAAAGCGCGTATATGGAGCATGTTAAAAAAACAAAAGTTTCTGAACCTGCTGAAAATGATCCACTGTCAAAGAACGAATCTCTGCAATTAATAACGCTTTATTGGAAGTTGCCAAACGATGAAATGCGTGAAAATGTTTTAAAATTATTAAAATCTATGAATGGAATAAAATAATAATCATAAAATTTATATCTGAATTAAAAAAATGCGATATTTTGATCGCATTTTTTGTTAAGTAATCTTAAAATTCTCTGTCGTTTTTTGTAGAGCTAATTCCAATTTGTGGGGAATTTACCGATTTAAATTTATTCAACATTCCTACTATATCAACCTTGGTTGCAGCGATATTCAGACGATGTTTTTTCTTCATGGTGGAATTTAATTTATCCGCACCATTTGCAAAGTCTTTCTTCTTATTCCCTCCTTGTTGGGATTCTTTGATCATTTTTGCTGCCTCTTATTTTATAGTAAACTACAACAAAAAATATTTTTTGTCAAGCTTTTTACTTGCATATCTTGATAATAATCAAATAACAAGTTTTATATTGTGAATATAAGTAATCATAAATTAAATAATTTTAATAAATGATTAATAATTCATCATTTGTGAATCGACCGGTTGTTCATCAGATGGTGCATCCAATGGTGTTGGGTTGTTATTATTACCCATATCATCGTCACTGTTGATTTCAGTTGTTCCGCTTTCATCTAATGGGACAGGTTTACCATTTTTCTGGATAGAAATCACAGTTTTTGGTTGTTCAACCGGTGCAGTATAGTGTACTTCTTTAACAACGCGTACGCGGCGGTTTTCAGGATTTTTAACTTGGTCTCCGGTTGGAACCTTTGGGTCTGTTTTACCGCTTGATACCGCGACAATTTGATCTGCAGGTATACCGTATTTTACAAGCATTTTTTTAACTGCTTCTGCACGGCGTCCACCCAAGGCATAATTATAATTATTTGTACCAACTGTGTCTGTGTGACCGACAACTGATATTTTTACATTCTTATTTTCTTGGGTTGTTTCAACCAATTTCTTGATTACATCTTGATATTCAGGTTTAATTTTCGCTTTGTTAAAATCAAATCTGATTTCAAAAATTTCTTCCATAACGTGTTGTTTTGGCTCAAGAGGGATTTGCTGAACTTTCAAAATAGTTTTGTCCCCAGAAGGTTGTGGCATATTATCAAGTCTTTCATTGATTGCAGACAATTCTGAACGCAAAGCCATCATCATATTTATAAATTCATCGCGTGAAACAAGTTCATCTTGGAGTTGTGGGGTTTCTTCGACAGATTCTGGTTGGTTATTTACACAACCATCTGGGCCACAGTTTTCAATACGTGCTTTATCGCCAGATCCATATATATTCTGGTTAAATATAACTGGTTGAGCAGCAGCAGCAGCAGGTACAGGAACTGGTTGTATCAAATTCTGAGGAATGTTGATGTTATTCACAACAACAATACTTTCGCGTGGGCGTGCACCACCGCGCATTGCGCGCATATCGCCAGTTTCAGGATAATATGTTTCAGATTTTACTGAATGTGTAGTTTCGGTCACAGATGTTTCAAGATCCGAAGTTTTTGCTTTGGAAACGATTTTTGCAGAACCACAATTGCTTTCGAGTGCATCAATTGCTTTGGCAAAGCGTGACTCGCATTCATTTGCGGTATCCCATTGTTGACTTGCGCTTGCGGATAACCAGCAATCAAATTTTGCTTGGGCTTCGGCGGTTAATTCTGGGTTAACTTGGGCTGCATCATTTTTCAAAGTATTATCAAGGCGTGTTGCGGCACTGTTTAAATCATATGCCAAGGTTTCATCAGAAATCCCCCAGTTTGCAACAGATTCTGGCATTGGTGTTTCGCCAGAAAAAGCAGCAACTGCTTTTTGTGCGAACTGTTCACCTATGTCTGGGAACCCCGAAGTACGAGCATTATAAATAGCATAAGAACGATAATTCATAGCCAATTGATTTAAAAATGAATCTTTGTGTGGGGCGGAATAAACGTCTAAACCCTGCACATAATCAACAGTCGGAGTAGGATAATACCCAGTATCTTGGGTTGTTTGTTGGCCCATATTACATGCGCCCAAACCGATTGTTGCGAACAGTGTTAGTAATTTTTTCATATTAAAATCCTTCCTTACTATGCAGTAATTATACAGAGTTATGAAAATTCAATCAAGGGGAAAAATGAGTGTTTTACACTTATTTATTAGTATATAGAAATTGTTAGTTATTGACTTTTTGTTATAGATCATATATAATGATTGAGTTATAGACAGAAACACTCGTTTTTGAAAAAATCCAAACTTTGAAATTTTATACCTATCATACGGAGTTACACATGCATGTAAATGAACTTAAATCCAAATCGCCACAGCAATTATTAAAAATGGCCGAAGATATGGGATTGGAAAATCCGTCCCAATTAAATGTCCAACAATTAAGATTTGCAGTTTTATCAATTATTGCATCAGATAAAAAAACAACATTAATCGGTGACGGAGTTTTAGAACGTCTGCCTGATGGATTTGGTTTTTTACGTGCCCCAGAATCTAATTATCTTGCAGGCCCAGATGACTTGTATGTTTCACCGTCATTAATTAAGAAATATGGCTTAAAAACAGGTGATTACGTCGAAGGTCAAATCCAGGCGCCACAAAACGATCAAGAACGCTATTTTGCACTTGAAACAATTGAACGTGTAAATGGTGCAGAACCAGAAAAATTGCGTCATCGTGTTTCATTCGAAGATATGACACCACTTTATCCAGATACAATTTTGAAAATGGAAGTAGAAAATGAGAAAGATAAAGGTCGTTCACTTTCTGCACGTGTTATTGATTTGATTTCACCAACGGGCAGGGGTCAACGTTCTTTGATTGTTGCTCCACCACGTACCGGTAAAACAATGATGTTGCAAAACATTGCGAATTCTATCACAAATAATTATCCAGAAATAAAATTGATTGTTTTGCTGATTGATGAACGTCCCGAAGAAGTTACAGATATGAAACGCAGTGTTCATGGTGAAGTTATTTCCAGTACTTTTGATGAACCAGCTGTACGCCATATCCAGGTCGCTGAAATGGTTATTGAAAAGGCAAAGCGCCTTGTCGAAGGTGGCGAAGATGTTGTGATTTTACTTGATTCAATTACACGTCTTGCCCGTGCATATAATACTGTTATGCCATCAAGTGGTAAAGTTTTGACCGGTGGTGTCGATGCCCAGGCATTGCAACGCCCAAAGAGATTCTTTGGTGCAGCACGTAATATCGAAGGTGGGGGCAGTTTAACAATTATTGCCACTGCATTGGTTGAAACCGGATCCAAGATGGATGAAATCATATTTGAAGAATTCAAAGGAACTGGCAACAGTGAAATTATACTTGATCGTAAATTATCTGACAAACGTGTATATCCTTCGATTGATATAACACGCAGTGGTACACGCAAAGAAGATTTGTTGGTATCCAAAGAAACACTTGCAAAAATGTGGGTTTTACGTCGTATTATCAATCCAATGGGAACATTAGAGGCGATGGAATTCTTGCTTGATAAACTTCGTACGACAAAAACAAACGACGATTTCTTTCGTGCAATGAATGGTTAGTTAATGAAACTATATATCTTTATTTTCGCGGTCATATTGGCCGCGATTTTTTTTGCCTATGTAATTGGTAAAAAAATAGAATCTGCAGAGTGCAGGGCAAATTACAGCATTGCTGCATTGGAACAATCAAATAAAAATTCAGAAATTAAAAAGGTAATAAATGTTCAAGTTTTATCTGTTGGTCTCGGCGATATTCGTAACATCCTGCGTGAAAAATATACCATCGCCGAATAATTGTGAATGTGAAACAATTTGGGGTCGTGCAGAGGATTGGAATGTTATAAGTGATGATCTGGCGCGAAATATTTATAAACATAATTTGTTTTGCGAAAAAATAAATAAATAACATTATTGATAACTTTCAAGAACGACTTCTGCTGCGCTTTTAATAGTTTTCAAATAGTTTTCATATGTCGCGCAATCACGCGAAATACTTGAACGATAAACCCCTCGCATGCTTTCGGCCAAAGAAAAACAACCTTGTAAATGTTGAACACAATATTCATGACCAACTGCAAATGCATTTTGTCCGCGTACACGACTTTCTGTGCTGGACCAATCTATGCTGCTTACGGCATCGTTAAGGTTGGCAAGTGAATTGTTACCGTCATAATATTGCGAAAAAGTATTTTGCCAAAATTCTTCTTGTTCTGCTTCGGTCATTTCTGAATTGCCATTTTCTGCGATTGCTATGTTTTTTATTAACTCTTCAATTGCAGGTTGATATTCTGCATCAAGTGTTGCCAGGCGTGCACTGCAATAACAGCGATCATATTTCGTATTAGAGCGTTCGCAATAATCATCCATACAAGAAGTGTAATCAGTCATACATTGTTGCGGTGAAACATTAGATGCAACTGCCAACGAATTATTAGAAGATGTTTCAGAATTTTGATAATACATTGACGCATCCCCGCGAGAGCTGCGAATAGAAGAATAGGTCGCAGCGGAACGGGCGTTATCAGAAGACCCCCTTGCTATAACTTTTCGCCCTGTTGAAGAGTTATTATTTGATGATGCTATAACTGATCCAGAACGTGCGGTGTTTGTTGATTGCACCGCATAAGAACCGCGTCTTGCGACAACTGAACGTCCACTCGAAGATGGGTTATCAGCAGAAGATATTGTATTAATATTTGTTGCAGAACGCGCGGATGTTCCTGATGATCTTGAAACAACACGGCGTTGTGATGTTATTGGTGAAACTTTGTTTCGTAGTGTATCCATCGAAACTTCCGAAGGATTAAGGCTTGTATAACCGGTCGGAGAAATAAATTCCACAGGTTTAACAAATGGTGAAAGTGTGGATGTCGCTAAACCGGTCGCCGGAGCAACAAAGATACTGCAAAATATGAATAATAAAGAAATAGTCTTTTTCATCAATTTATATTCTAGGATATTTAAGGTTGATCGGACAAGTATATTTTTATGAATGTCAAAATGTGGATAATTTATTGAAAATAGGACACATGACTAATTATGTATGAATCCGATATTGAAAATAACTTTTGTAAATTTTTTTTATTTATCATCTGGATATATCAATATGTGAAAATATTTATATTTCTATAAAAACTTTAGATAGTGCGATTTCAAAAGGGGTGCGTGCCAATAATCTCCGGAAAACCCTATAAAACAGGATTTATAAATGGCGCATAATATATATTATGTATACTTAGGTATGTGTAATGATGATATGGTATTGGTGTTTTAGGAATAAGAGTTGGTTATTTGTATTCGTTTATGAATCTTTCCAATTTCATTGCCAACACATCATATACAGACAATGCATATCGACGCCATTTGGAATCGCGTGGATACCAATCTTCGGACAAATTATTTTTGGTTTTATCACTTATACACCCAAAGTGTTTGATTTCATACCGTGCATCACCCTGGTCCATTCTTTTTAATATTGGCGAAAGCCCCCTGTTGGTCCCAGTTCCAATTTCAATATCTGCAGTCATAATTGGAATTTTCTTATCTTGATATTTTACTTCAAGCCAATCAACCAGATCACCAGACAGATTTGCAGAATTTACAGTATTTTTTTCATCTGGCTCTATAATAAGTGCAGGTTCAAACGTTTTTTGAAAAAAAACGGTATTTGTGTGGCCAGTTGGATGTGAAACCAGCAAAGTCGGCAGTTTATAATCGCCCAATCCTGTGTGTAAACCAATGGAAAGTAAAGATTTTGCATCTCTCATTAAATCATCGTATATATTTTGAACGATAAAGTATTCTGGCTCTGGGCCGGCACCACCATAAAAAATTCCGTCTGGAAATTCGTATTGTCCGCGGGAAATAGCGCTCCACACACCATCGGACTTATGGTCATGACGAAATTTAACTATCGCGTGATATTTTTCTTTGCCAGGTTTTGATATTAATAATTTATGTGCAATTTTATATAATTCATTTTGTTTTGGTGGAATATCCCAATTGCGAAAATTGCGATTCAAATCAACATTGTTTGCATTTTCACGAGTTCTGTGATCCATTCCAAAACCGTTTATGCAATGAATTAAAACGATTTGAAAATTTTTATTTTCTTTCAAGAATCCGGAATTTAATGACAAAAACATATTCAAAGCTGAGCTGCCTGAAAAACCCTCCAGCCCGTGAATTCCGGTATTTATAACGATTTTATTTGCACCGTTTCCGATTGTTAAAACTGGGACATCATACGTTGTTTTCGGATTTGAATAAATTTTTAATTCGCCGAATTTTTTTGAATTATTGATAAATTTATCAGTTGCTTCGGCAAATGATTCTGAAAAAAATTCCATCATTTATTGAATCTCTTTGTTTGACGGATAGAAAGTCAGTTGTATATTTTTCCAACTGTCATATTCCGACGGTGGCAACATTGAAAACGGCTGACATACAACGATTGCTGTTTTTATTGTTTCAATAACATATGCAAATGCCGCATATGTTTCGGCTTGTGCAGCGCCTTCGAACCACAAATCTGCGACGCGACCATTTTGATACATTGCCAGATGTGCAACCGCCCTTATGTCTGCAATATCTGGGCGTGACCTGTCAATTGTCCAACAACGCGTTAATGCGACACGCAATGCATCAATAACTGAAATTGTCATGCTGCGATTTAATGATGTAGTTTCACGATTTACGCGTACGAGCATTTTTTTCTTTGGTGCCTGCACAGGTTTTGCAACTTTTTTCTTTGGTGGGGTAACCATAGCAGGCTTTTCAATAGGTTTATCATTACCCTGCTCTGGTTGTTCTTTTTTTGGTTCTTCTTTAACTGGCTCTTCTTTTTGTTCTGGTAAATCAGTATTAAAAACCTGGGTGTTATCTGGTGTTATATCAACCTGACTTAAATCTATTTCTGTGATTTGAACATGTTCTGGGGCAATCACCATTTTATCTGCAACAATTGCAAAACTGGTCACCATTAATGCAACGACAAACAAATGTCCGCTTACGGCCAGCAATACATTTTCAGAAAAGAATTTTGATTTTTGTTTCAATTTTGTATTTTTGTTCTAAGGCCAACGCGTTCAAAACCTGCATCTTTTAAAGCACCCATCATTGACATAACTGCTCCGTATGATGCGCCTTGATCTCCATTCAGCATTATCGTCAGTTTTGGATTTTCACCGCGCATTGCGATTGCGCGTGTAACAATTTCACGCATTGGCATCGAATTTTCACCCAAATAATATTGACCGCTTCTATCGACACCAATTTGCAAAGCGCGATCATCACCAGTCATTGCGCCGTGCCCAGCAACTGGTAAATCCATATCGATTCCAGATGTCAGCATTGGAGCACTGACAATAAACACGGCCAGCAACACTGTCATAACGTCAATCATTGGCGTCATAACAATCAATGCATTGGCATCAACAGTTTTTCTTCTGCGTGGCATTATTTTTTCTCTTTCGCTTTGGCTTCTAATTTTGTGTAAAGTTCATCAGATTTTTTGCTGAAAAATTGATAGGAAATAGCAGCCGGTATCGCAACAAATAAACCCAACGCTGTTTCACCGAGTGCCACGGCCAGTCCAGGTGCCACAACCGCAAGTGATGTAGAATTGTTTGCACCGATTGCAGAAAATAAATGCATAATTCCCCAAATTGTTCCAAACAGTCCAACGAATGGTGCAACCGCAGCCGCCATTGATAAAAACCACAAATTATGGTCAAAAGGGATAATAGCAGTATCTGGATTTACATCACGTCCAGCAGTCATAGGATTTAATTTTTGATTACGCCACATGCGGAATTTTTCAATAATTATTGTCCAAGAAATAATTGATGCCGCAAGCAACAATAATGATGTGATAAATACCACGGGATCGTTGATTGAAAAAATTGATAAAAACGAGAAGTTATTTTGTTCCATTTTATTTTGCCTTTTGTTTTAGTTATTAAATAATTTTACCAAAAACTTATGAAGTTCCATTAATTCGTTTTCTGTTAAATTATTTTCGTTATTTAATGCGAACGGACCTGGCCAATTTTGATCTAAAAATTCTTTATTGTTAAAAATTTTTGGTTCAGAATATCTTGGTATTATATGAAAATGCACTTCTGGGTCAGCCATTCTAAGCATTTGATAATTTATTTTATCATAATTGAATGCTTGTTTAAGTTTTTTCTCTAATTCATTTATTACTCTGCCCATTTCTAATAATGCGCTTTCTGATAATGTCCCAAAGTTATCAGCGCCATCTTTATTCAACAAAATTAAACTGCCCAATGCGGATTGGCTTATTCGTGTAAGCAAAACCCAATGTTCATAATCTTTTATACAGAATTTTGAAACCATAAATTTTGACAAAGTATTTTCACTGACTTTCATTTATTTTTTCCATAAAATTATTCAATATACCCATCCGGAATTCTTTTCGGTTTAAGATCTTTGCCAACATAAGCGGCAGTGCCGTTAATAATTGCATATATTTCATCCCCAATCAAGAATTTATGTTCAATTCGCAAAGATGCCGCACCACGATTCAAAACATTTGTTTCGACAATCAAATCATCCGCTAATTTCAAAGGTTTAATATATTTTATATTCAATTCTTTAATAACAAAACCAATATCGCCGTTCGGTGGTGGAATAGAACCTTTTAACCAATTCATACGTGCGCGTTCTGCAATTTCGATATATCTTGCGTGATACACAATTCCACCAGCATCGGTGTCCGCATATGCGATAGAGAAAGGAAATCTGTGAGTTGTCATTTTATTTACCCTGGAAATTTATTTGTTCTGCGATTTTTCCGAATTTATCATAAACGGTTTCATCGCCAATCAAAACAAAGTCTTTGGCAGTAATGGAAATTTCAGAAATCGTCTGACCATTGAATTCTTTGGATTTGATTGAATCAATCGGATTGTGTGAAAAATTTATAAAATCTTTCAAATCAATTGAAACGATTGATTCAACTTCGCCGTCATTGAATTTAAAATCTTGTAATTTACCATCGTAATTTGCAAAAAATACATTGCAGAAAACGCGATCAACGAACATTGAACCATCTGATTTTTTGAAATCCCCGATCCAAACGCCTTCGTATAATTTCTTTGGGTTTGTAATGCTCAGCCCTATTTCCTGACTTACTTCGCGGACGAATGCTTGTTCAATTGTTTCTCCGGCAAAAACGTGTCCGCTGGCCGTTGTATATAATTTTCCGCCGTTGTCTTTGGTTTTGGCACGTCTTTGAAAAACAATATTTCCATTTATGACAATCCAGCAATGAACTGTTTTGTGCCAAAGCCCAAAAGTATGAACAACATTTCTGTCTGCTGTGCCAATAATACGACGATTTGCATCGTAAACGTCAAGAAATTCAATCATTTTTTAATCCTTAAAATCTGCAGGGGTTAATTTAAATTCATCGTAAAGGCGTTTTTCAACTTTTTCTTGAATCACCTTAAATACTTCATAAATCACAGGTTCTTCTTTGAACATATTTTGATATTTTTCTGAAAAGTATAATTTTGGATATGCGCCGTTGTCATAATTTTTCCAACTTTCCAAACTTTTAGAACAAATCAATTGAACAACAACATCTAATAAATCAAGTAATTTTACAAATCGTGCTTCTGGTGTTTTGCGTTCTTCGTATTCAGTCCACAATGACATTATATCAGAACCAATTTTGAATTCCGGCAACAAATTACACAGTTCTTTCATAACCTGTAATTCAGATTCAATTTTGTTTTTTCCAAGTTCTGAATTTTTCATCAATTCATGCACAGGGATATCGTGTGCCTTAGATTCAGCCAAATCATGCAAAATACAAAGTTTTAATACTTTGTTCAAATCCACAGGTGTTTTCAGACGAGGTGCAAAAATCATAGCCATAATTGCCATCATCCAAGAATGACTTGATACTGATTGTTTTTCGCCATTGCCTAATTCCAAAGTACGTTTTTCATAATGCAATTTTTCAGCAGTTGATAAGAATTCAAGAATATTTTTCATTTGGCGGATCTGGCTATAAATTTATTAAGTAAAAGAATTCTTCTGGAAACTTTTTGTTCTTCGGATTTACCGTTTAATTCATCGAAACGTTTTTGTGATAAATTTTTATCTGAAAAATTTTCCGATTTTCTGATTGGTTCAGTAATAATGTATTTTTGTGAAAAAATATTTGTAATTTTAAAACTTAAATTATAACGAACAGAGAAAACTTCTTTTTTTGGATCATTTATGTCCATGCCTAAACAAATTCTGCGAACATCACTGTAAATATTAGTAACGATAGCAAACATGGTTGATCCTTTTTTATTTTATCATCCCCAAGTGCGAATAACCCTCTTCTGTAAGGATGCGCCCCCGGGGTGTGCGTTGAATAAATCCTTGTTGCATTAAAAACGGTTCAACTACATCTTCGATTGTGTCTGTTGGTTCAGAAAGTATCGCCGATAAATTTTCAATTCCGACCGGACCACCCGCAAAATGTTTTGCAATCGCATTCATATAATCACGATCAATGCCATCTAACCCACGTTTGTCAATTTGTAACTGAAACAAAGTAGTCTTGATTGTATCTGATGTAATTGATTCAGATTTGAGTGTTGCAGCAAAATCGCGTGCCCGCTTTAACAATCTGTTTGCAATTCTTGGTGTTCCACGTGAACTTGTGGCTAATGCGCCAGCTCCATCAGGATCAATTGAAATCCCGAGTATATTTGCACTTCGTATGATAATTTTTGCTAAATCGGTTGGTTCATAAAAATTTAATCGCAAATCAATTCCAAAACGATCACGTAACGGATTAGATAATAACCCAGTTCTTGTTGTCGCGCCAACCAATGTAAATTTTGGTAAATCGATACGAACTGATTTTGCTGATGGCCCCTCGCCCAACATTATGTCGAGCTTAAAATCTTCCATTGCTGAATACAAAACTTCTTCGATAGATGTTGGCAGCCGATGAATTTCGTCAATGAACAAAACATCGTTTGGTTCCAGTGCGGTAAGTATTGCCGCAAGGTCCCCTTGTTTGGTCAACATTGGTGCAGCGGTTGCACGAAAATTTGTACCCAGTTCATTTGCAATAATATGGGCAAGTGTTGTTTTACCCAGACCTGGGGGACCATATAATAAAACGTGATCCATTGCGTCGCCACGTGTGCGCGCGGCAGAAATAAACACAGACAAGTTTTGTTTCATAGACTCTTGACCGACAAAATCGGCCAACTTCTTTGGTCTGATTGTTGCCGCCATTTCATCTGGAATCGTTGGGTCAATGAAACGTTCTGTCATAACAGTTTATTCTCTTCGTTTTCACGACCGACATATGCCTTGATTTCTTCGTAAAGTCTGGTCAGTGATGGTTTAGCATAGTTTTCATCTACACCTTTGATTTTAATAGTCTCTAAACTTATCTGGGCTTGTTTTTTTAATAATTGGGTCAAATGTGGACCAAAATTTTGTGCATCAAGGTTTTCTTCGGATCCTTGCAGTAAGAGTCCACGGTTAGGTCTTGGTGACAAAAATGAAAAATCCGAAACGCCGTAATCTGGCGAAACAAGAACGAATCCTGAAACTTCTGGACGTCTCATCATTGCTTGTAAAACATACCATGCACCAGTGTGATGCCCAGCAAGCCAAAGTTTATCACTGTCTTCGTTTTGATTTTGAATCCAGTCTATTACGGCGGCAATATCAATCATATTGTCTGCAGTTGTTCCAATATTACCTTCGGAATCACCTACTCCGCGATAATTAAACCGCACTGTTGAAAAACCAATATCCATAAAACTGCGAAACATAGCATATGAAATTCTGTCATTCATATGATGGCAACGTCTTGGGTTCCCTGATAACACTACCGCCAGAGGTGCCGCCTCGAGCGATGATTTATGATAAACTGCGTGCAGTTTTCCAGATTCCCCACTGATCATTACATCAACCATTTATGATTTCCTTATATTGTTTTCTGTTTGCTTTATACAACATTACAACTCTAAATTTCAAGGTTATTTTTTACTTTGACTTTATTGTTGCGATTGTTCTAATATGTTGTTCAAGAGAACCAAAGGGTTATACGATGTCAAATTTGATTATAGGATCAAAAAAAGCAAAAATGTTCGGTTTTTGGCAAATTGCTGGGCTTGCTGTTGCACTTTTGTTTCCTTTTGCTGTACGCAGTGATAATACTGTCACAACAACAACTAATTCCAGTTTTCAAACTGTTTATACAGAAACGCCGGTTGCATCATACTATGCTCAGCCAAATGATCCGAATTTTGTTCCAGAAACAGACTTTATGGAACGTGCAGATTCATTAGATTATGATAATAATATTTTAATGGCACGTAAATCTGAAACAAATAAACACCCAGGTGTTGCCTTTGGTGATCGCCCGGCTGTTGTTTGTCGTAATTTTGGTTGCACAAAACTGAATGATAAAATAACACGTACATTTTTATTTAATTCTATTGCAAATGCCTTTATGGTTAACTCTCACTCGTCCGTGCATGTTTGTGAAGCAGATCCATTTTCGCGCAGCTGTTTACAATCTGGTATTTCATTTCCAGCACGCGTAGGAATTGCAAATGCTATGATGAAAATTCCAACAGCCACTATTTCTGGGGTCAGCATATCTGCCGGGTTATCAAAGGCAACAATTGGTATGACATATGATTTATTGGCAAATGGTATTGCAATCAGATGCGAACCAACAATGGTTGATATCGTTGTTCCTGTTAATGACCAGGCAACACTTGCCACTCGTGAATTTAAATGTAATTTGACCGCAGATGGTGTAACAAATGTTTCGTTATTGATGAATGTAGATTACATAGATTTGGATTATGGGATTATTGGTGGTTATTATTCACTTGGAATGCAAGGCCCAACATATGGCGGTGGCACAGGTTATGCTTTGTTGAAAACCGAATATGCCAGTAACAATATGCAAATGCGTGCTGCAACAACTACTTCGTCAAGTAAAAAACAAACCGTTGAACAAGCAGGATTACAAGTAATCCAGCCCGGTGAATACGCAGTTGAACCAATGACAAAGTAAATCATGGTTAGTAATTCGTAATTCGTGATTTTATCGAATACAGAATTACGAATTACAAATAATGATGAATAAAACTATTCTGATTATTGATGATGACGAAATGCTGCGCACTACGCTTGCCCGTGGGTTGCGTGCAGAAAATTTTAATGTTTTAATGGCCGAGTCTGCCGAAGATGGGCGACAGGTTCTTGATCGTGTTATTCCTGATGCAATTGTTCTTGATCGTATGATGACTGGTAAAGATGGTCTCAGTTTCTTGCAAGATTTACGTAATTCTGGTGACAAAACACCGGTAATTATGTTGACAGCGCTCAGCGGTCCTGAAAATGCTATTGATGGTCTGTCAAACGGTGCAAATGATTATCTTGCAAAACCGTTCCAGTTGAAAGAATTAGTTTTAAGACTACATAATATATTGAAAAATACAGATGACCAGGTCACAACCCTGCCCGCTGGACTTATTTTGTCCGATGGTGAATTTTTTGTTGGAGACAAGATATTTGCGCTTTCTGCCCAGGAAAAGGATTTGTTGATAAACCTTGTCACACCTATCGGGAATGTTGTACCAACCCAGCCAATGGTTGTAAAGCGCTTGCGAACTAAATTAAATGCGGTATTATCAGGCATAGATATAGTAACGGTTCGTGGCAAGGGTTATAAATTAATAAATCGATAAAATACGGAGTGTTTCAATGAAACTTGTTCCAAAATCTTTTCTCTGGAGAACTACTTTGATGGTTCTTATCCCATTGGTAATCGCCCAAGTAATTATGGCGAATGTGTTTTTTGGAAACCATTGGGCACGTGTTCATGCTTCTATGGCGCGTTCTTTGTCCGGTGAAATTGCAACAATGATAAGCCTGATGGATAACAAGAATGATTCCGCCGTAGCAACTATGGCGACTGATACTGGAATTAACGTCAGTATACATGAAAAGTTAAATCGTCCAAAAACGAATGATAATAAATCGCGTGAAACAGGTATGCTTGCCCATGATTTGCGTGAAAAACTACAATTATCTGCTTCGATTTATATTGATAGAAATAACAGACTTTTGTATGTAGATGTTCCACGAAATGATGGAAAAATTGCAACTTTTGCAACTTCTCTGCGTCGTGTATATTCAACCAGTACCGAAGTATTCTTAATTTGGTTGGCAGGTTCTATATTGATAGTTTTGGTTTTAATATCGCCATTTATTTTAATTCATACTCGATCTATTACACGCATAGCAAAGGCGGCAAGTCGTTTTGGTCGTGGTCTTGATGATCCAAAATTTGTACCATCTGGATCGCGCGAAATTCGTGAGGCTGCACGCTCGCTTATTACTATGAAAGAGCGTTTAAATCGTTACAATCGTACACGTACAGATATGTTAAATGCGGTATCGCATGATTTGAAATCTCCGCTTACTCGTATGCGTCTGGCTGTTGAAACTGACAGTTCAAGCAAAGAAAAATTAATTGCAGATATCGATCGTATGTCGGAAATGGTAAATGGTTATTTGGCATTTGCACGTGGCGAAGCCCCAGAAATTGAACAAGAAGTTTCGATGCCGCCAATGTTAACACGTATTGCACGTGATGCTGCACAAACAAAGAAAATCAAAACAGATTTTCCAGAAGACCCTGCTATGTTTTATGCTCGGCCGCTTGGTCTTGCACGTGCTTTTCAAAACATTATTGAAAACGCTGCACGATATGCGAAAAAAACAATTTCTATTTCAGAACAAGACAACGATGAATATATTGAAATCATAATCGATGACGATGGTGTTGGAATCCCAGCAGATAAACGTGCTGATGCAATGCGACCTTTTGTTCGTCTTGATGAATCACGCAGTGTTGGTACTGGCGGAACAGGTCTCGGGTTATCGATTGCACAAACAGCAATTGAAAATCATGGTGGGCAAATGTTTCTCGAAGATTCACCGCTTGGTGGTTTGCGTGTTCGTGTAATTTTACCAATATAACAGATAATCAATGAATACAGCACCGAAAATTTCAGTAATTGTCCCTGTATATAATGCAGGGAAATATCTAAGACCAGCACTTGAATCGGTGCTGAGTCAAACTTTTACAGATTGGGAATGCATTTGTGTAAACGATGGCAGTAAAGATGATTCTGCAAGTATTATTAATGAATTTGTAGAAATTAATCCCAAATTTATCCTGATAACCCAAGAAAATGGCGGTGTATCAAAGGCTCGGAATACGGGTATTGATGCTGCACGTGGTGAATATGTAACTTTTCTTGATCAAGATGATTTACTTGCCCCTGATGCTTTGCAAAATTATTTTGATATGGCAAAAAAATATAATGCCGATATGGTTCGTGCAAGATATAAAAAAATTCCTGCTAATTTCGCCCTTTCGGAATACAGACCTGTTGGCCCACTTCGTGAAAAATTTTATACAAATCCAAAAATTGATTTTATTAATATAACAAATCACCGCAGAAATAAAATTTGGGCGTATATTTGGATTTGCATGTTCAGACGAGATGTTATTAAAAATGTCAGATTTATACCAGAATTACGAAGTGGCAGCGAAGATAGTATGTTTATGGCTGCAATGTTGGAAAAAATAAAGAACTTTGTTCAAATTGTAAATGGTGCCCTGTATTACAGAAAGTCAGAGATAAGCACAACTTTTTCTGGTTTTAAACCTGTTTTAATTGAACGTTTTTTAATTACAACACCATTTGTATATAAAAATTATGTTATTGGCAAAACCAGCGATGATATATGGTCTGCGTATATTGCACGCAAAGAAACCCGTTTGATTTATTATATGTTAAAGCGTTGTATAATTAAAAATAAGAATATTGAATTAGCACGCAAAATATTCAGAGAATTAAATGATAAAAAATATATTCAAATGCAATATCTTGATATGCGTCAAAGAATGATTTTTAAATTATTTATAGACGGACATGTAAAATTACTCAGAATGTTAAGATTTTTTATTTAATAAAAGGAAAAAATATGAAACAGAAAGTAATTGTATCACTTACATCTTTTCCAGGCGGTATGGGCGTTATAGTGCCTACATTACAAAGTTTATTGCGTCAAAGTGTACGCCCAGATAAAATAATTTTATATCTTACTGATCCGGAATTTCCAGATAGAAAAATCCCCAAAGATTTAGCAGAACTGGTTGAAAAAAATCCAATTTTAGAAATCAGATATTATCCTCGTAATATTCGTTCGTATACAAAATTGGTTCCAGCATTGCATGAATTTCCAAATGATATCATTATTACGGTTGATGATGATGTTGATTATCCACGCCACTTGATAAAGCAATTATTGCGCGAGCATAAAAAGTATCCAACATCAATAATTTCGCATCGTGTAAAGAAAATGCTGTTTGATAAAAACTGGAACTTATTGCCGTATGACAGTTGGAAAATTTATAAACGTATGCGTTATTTTACATGGGGATCAAAACCAAAATATATAAATTTTTTAACTGGAACTGGTGGTGTTTTATATCCGCCGCATGCTTTGCACCCAGATGCATTGAACGAAGATTTATTTCGTGAACTTGCCCCAACTGCAGACGATGTATGGTTTTGGGCGATGGCAGTACGTAACAAAGTAAAAATAAAGCCCGTATTTTTTGGATATTTCAGAACGGTTATTCTGGAAAAACCCGTTGAACATAAGTTGGCAACCGTAAATTTGGTTGATGACAGAAATGTAAAATTTGCAAATGCAATAATTGCAAAATTTCCAGATGTAATAAAAAATATAAAAAATGAAAATAAATAAAATAGATCTTGTTTATCTGTGGGTTGATGGCAACGATAAAAAATGGCAGAAGAAAAAGAATGATGCTTTGCGCGCTGCAAACCGGCCATTGACGCGGTTTGCAACTGGTGCGAACCGTTGGCGTGATAACGATGAATTAAAATATTCGATGCGCAGTGTTGAAAAATTTGCGCCATGGATAAATCATATTTATATTATTGCTGATGGTCAGCGTCCAAAATGGTTGGGTAATAATCCAAAAGTAACAGTTGTTGATCATTCTGAAATAATTCCAAAAACATATTTACCATTATTCAACAGTAACGCCATAGAATTTTTTATATGGAAAATTCCTGGATTATCTGAACATTTTTTATATGCAAATGATGATATGTTTTTTGGTGCACCGACAAATCCTCAATTTTTCTTTGATGATAATGGAAATCCAATTGTAATTATCAAAGAGCGTAATCAATCCCAAGCGTTTCATAGAGATTTTGCCCCAAAACCTGTGCAACATGGAATTTTTGTTAAAAAAATCAGAACTTCGGTAAATTTGGTTTATAAGAATTTTGATAAAAAATATAACATAACTATGAAGCACGCGATTGAACCGATGCGAAAATCTTATATGCGTGACAATTTTGAAAAATTTGAAAAATTGTTTATGGAAACAACCGTAACCAGATTTCGTGAATATCAAAATATACAAAGAATAGTATTCCCTGCTCTTGATAATGCTCGTGGACGCAATACTTTGGTGTTGAATTGGCATATTGGTGCGCATCGTATAAAATATCAACCAAATGATTGTTTTCTGAGTCGTTTATGGCATTCAGTTAGTTGGTTGTTTGCAACCGTATTCGGTTATATAAAATATGATTGTTATGATAAACAAAACGGTCTGATTAAAATGCTGCGCCGTTATAATCCGGGGTTATTTTGTATAAATGATTTTGGCGGTAAAGACCAGGCTTTTCTTGATGCAGAAAAATTAATGAAAGAAAAATTTCCGAAAAAGTCCGAATTTGAAAAATAATAATCGAATTATTTTATTTAATTGTTGACAAAAATTATATTTACGCAATAATTTAGGCGTGAAAATTAAAAATAATATTTTAATACGCATAGACCCCGAAGATATTGTCGACGGATTTCTTGCCATACCAGATGGAGTTACAAAAATTGCTGAACACGGGTGTGTTGGTGGTGGAATACTTATGCGGACAGTTATATTTCCAAAAACTTTGTGTGAAATATCCAGTCACGCATTTCTTAAAAAAGCATCAGTGCAAAATATTTTCTTTAGTGATCAAAACTGCAGTATTTCTGGTGATGCTTTTCAAGGTTGTACAGGTTTGAAAATGGTCAGAATACCGGAATCGTGGTTGAAATTTCCCCAAGAATTATTTCCAGATTCACGTGTTGAAAAAATTATACGCGGTGATAAAACAATAGAAGTTGAATATTCGGATAATATCCCTTTTACAATCATAGAAAAATCTAAAAAATATGACTTGGATATAAAACTTGGGCAGAGATTATCGTTTAATGCGGACGGAATTTGTGGTCGAGTATGCATAATACTTGATCATGGTGGAACTTCGGTTTGGGAAACAATGAATGCCAGTGATACGGATATTGTAAATAAATTGACAGATATGCATGTTAGAATGTCTGATTCTTTTGAATTATATGATTGGCAAAAGAATAATAAAATAACAGAAAAAATCAAACATCGTTCACTGCGCGGATTTATGAGGTCAAATCAACGTGATTGGCGAACGATAATCAAAATTTTACAAGATACTTCTGTATCGCCTATTACAGGATGTTTGCCGCCTGAATGGTTGCTATTAATCAAGAATAAAGACATATCAGTATTAACACAAAAGATTGGGAAATTATTTACACAATTTGCGAATGAAACTTATTGTGAACAATGGACACCAATTGATAAAAGTAAATTTGAATATATACAAGAAAATCTAAGCTTATTGATTGGTCAAACTGTTTCCATAGAATCAAATTATAGTGGAAACTTTGGCAAGACTTTCAAAATAAAAACCCAAGGATTTGATAATTATTTGATTATAAAAACATATCATAAAAATCATTCTAATGATTATTTGGAAAAGTACGGTCATTTGGGAGAAATTTCAGACGCATTCACATTAGGTGGCAGACTGAATTATAAAATGTCATATATAGCTAATGTTTCAGAGTTCAGAAAAGATTTATGGTGTTTATCCAGAATGCTTCCAAAGAAACTATTATCATCATCACAAGCTGATGATCTCAAAGATATTCAATTTGCAAAAAGTTTTATTTATCACGATTCGTCTCATATTGTTGAAAACGTTTGTGATGGAAAATTTATTGATTATGGATTTGTAAGATCGAATAAAAAATTTAGAAATAGTAAAAATATTGCAAAAATAGTCAGAACAATTGTGCATCACGGATCAATTAACCGACCGATGTCTTTCTATGCACCATTGGAAAAATACACGAACCCAGAAATTAATGATGCATTAAAATACATTACAACTGCTGCATGTGTAATGGAAAATCCAATAAACCGAGAAAATATTTTTAACAAAATTGATTTTATAAGAAAAAATCGTGGAATTTAATATTGAAAAAACTTCTTTTATTGATTAGGTTGTGTTCTATAACCGAGTCGAGAGAGAATAAGACCGGAGATAAAAAATGAAAACCAATGAACCTATATTAATTGTCGGCTACGGCAAAATGGGCAAAACTGTAAAAAAATTAAGTGAACACGAAAATCCAAGTATTACAATAGATAAAGATTGCGATGTTGCTGCTGATTATCCATCTTTAAAAACTTTTTTATCAAGTACTTTTAACAAAGATGATTTTTTAATACAACCAGTTGCAATTGATTTTTCACAACCAGACGAAGTTTTGCGAAATATTGATTTATACGCCAGATACAATATAAATGCTGTTATTGGTACAACCGGTTGGTATGCAGATTTTGCAAAAGTAGACCGTTTAATCAAAGAATCAGGAATCGGGTTGGTTTACAGTGCTAATTTTTCAGATTCTGTTCAAATGGCTTTTGTTGTAAATCGTGCAATTGCAGCAATGGCTGATTTAATGGGTGACTGGGATGTTGCAATAAACGAAGCACATCATAATGCCAAAAAAGACCCATCTGGAACAGCCAGAACATTTGCGCATGGAATTATTAATCATCAACTGATGGGTAAGAAAGAAATGGCTTATGAATTAAATAATAATGGTAAACCAGAAACAACAATTCAAATGTCATCTGAAAGACTGATGGGAATATTTGGTGAACATACAATTCGATATGCACACACATCTGGTGATCAAGTAACTTTGTTTCATCACGCAAACAGCCGCGAAGGCTTTGCCAGCGGCGCTTTGAAAGCGGCAGAATTTATTCGTGGTAAATCTGGAATATATGATTATTCAGATATTGTCCGTGAAAGATATATTGGCGCTATTGTCAAGGAATTTGGAATTTCCAGATAATATATCATAATAAAAGACGCCGCAATTGCGGCGTTTTTTATTTTTCTGTTGCATCTGCATCTTTGGCGTTATCCTCTGGATTTTTATCTTCGGATTTTTCGCTATCCGCTTGCTGTGCTTTGTACATTGCTTCACCAAGTTTCATAGCACGTTCAGTTAATGCGTCAGTCTTAGTTTTTAATGATTCTGCGGTTGCATCAGATTTTGCTAGTTCTTCCGCAAGATCTTTTTTTGCTTCCTCAATTCCGGAACGAATTGCCGCGTCAACTTTGTCACCATAATCTTTCAAAGACTTATCAATTGAATGAATTGATGTTTCTGCGGTATTTTTTGCTTCGACAAGTTCACGTTTTTTCTTATCTGCTTCGGCATTTGCTTCGGCTTCTGCGACCATCTTTTTAATATCTGCTTCGGATAATCCGCCATCAGATTTAATAGATATTTGTTGCTCTTTTCCGGTCGCTTTGTCTTTGGCAGAAACGTTTACAATTCCATTTGCGTCTATATCAAATGATACTTCAATCTGTGGCATTCCGCGTGGTGCCGGTGCTATACCTTCAAGATTAAATTGACCCAATAATTTATTATCAGCCGCCATATCACGTTCACCTTGGAACACACGAATTGTCACAGCGTTTTGATTATCTTCGGCTGTTGAAAATACTTGTGACTTTTTTGTAGGTATAGTTGTGTTGCGATCAATCAAACGTGTGAATACGCCGCCCAAAGTTTCAATACCCAATGATAATGGTGTCACGTCAAGCAACAGAACATCTTTGACATCACCCTTTAACACTCCACCTTGGATTGCGGCACCCAAACCAACTACTTCGTCTGGATTTACGCCTTTGTGTGGTTCTTTGCCAAAAAATTCTTTGACAGTTTCCATAACTTTTGGCATACGTGTTTGTCCACCAACCAAAATAACTTCGCTGATTTGTGATTTATCAATATTTGCGTCTTTTAATGCTTTCTTGCATGGTTCAATTGTTTTATCAATTAAATCTTCAACCAAAGATTCTAATTTTGCACGTGAAAGTGTTGTATTAAAATGTTTTGGTCCTGTTGCATCTGCTGTGATAAAAGGTAAATTGATATCAGTACTTGTTTTGCTGGACAATTCTATTTTTGCTTTCTCAGCGGCTTCTTTCAGACGTTGCAATGCAAGTTTATCATTTGATAAGTCAATACCATTTGATGTTTTAAATTCAGAAATTAAATATTTCAAAATACGTGCGTCAAAGTCTGCACCACCAAGCATTGTGTCTCCGTTAGTAGATTTTACTTCGAAAACTCCATCAATAATTTCCAATATAGAAATATCGAATGTTCCACCACCTAAATCATATACTGCAACAATTCCGTTTTTATTTTTATCAAGTCCGTACGCAAGTGCCGCAGCAGTTGGTTCGTTAACAATACGCAAAACGTTAAGACCTGCTATACGTCCAGCGTCTTTGGTTGCTTGGCGTTGGCTGTCGTTAAAATATGCCGGCACAGTAATAACTGCATCTGTGATTTTCTCACCAAGATAGCTTTCAGCATCTTTTTTAAGTTTACCCAAAATAATTGCAGATATTTGCGAAGGTGCATATTTTTTACCTTCGATTTCAACCCATGCATCACCATTATCACCGGCTACAATTTTATATGGCACATGTTTTTGAATTTCGCGCACTTCGGCAGAATCAAAACGCAATCCCATTAAACGTTTTATTTCATAAATTGTATTTTCTGGGTTAGTAACCGACTGATTCTTTGCGGTGATTCCAACAAGTTGTTCACCATTTGATGTAAAACCAACGATAGACGGTGTTGTGCGACCACCTTCAGAATTTTCAATAATTTTTGGATCTGAACCGTCCATAAACGCAAATGCGCTGTTGGTTGTTCCAAGATCGATACCAAGTACTTTTGCCATTTTTCACTCCTGATTAAATTGTTTGCAGGATATATAATTAAAAAAAATCCCAGTTCAAGGGGTAAAAGTTAAATTAAATCATAAAAATTATTATGATAAAGCATCTAATAAGTATTTGTAATATATATTAGGTCAATTTTTAGAATTATATATTTAACAATGTTTGTTTTTTATAATTCTCGATTAATTAAATAATCTATAAACATAAGCGGTTTTGTACCGGTATGTTTTGCCGTATTACGTGCGATTTGTGTAAAAAAATCGTCACGTTTAGAGGAAGTTAATAATGATAATAAATTAAAAGATTGCCCATTTTCTGATTTGAATGTATAAAGGTGTTTGATAATTTCATCAAAAGAATATTGTTTGCCAAATTTTCTCAGAATATTTTTTTTAATGGAATAAATTTCTTTATTTATCTGTGATTTATATCTGGTACAGTATTTTTCATAATCTATAGAACTCAGAGCATCTTGCAAAATTATATTAACCTCTGCTTCTGATGGAATTAGTGTTTCCAAAGAATTTTCTTTACGTAAAAAATCCAGATATTTATCTTCGACTTCTATGATTGAATAGCGTGATTTCAGAAATTCTCTACGTTTGTGGCGGTAAAGGTAACGTAATCTCAGTAATTGTGAAATGCGTGCCGAAATTTCATTATGCAGATGAACAGCTGATTGTTGCGCAAATGATAAATGTGATAAATTATTTAAAACTTTTTGATTATACCAATGGCGACGTTCATGATTTCTGATGCTTGGTAAATCATATTTCTCGTAATCGTTAAGAATTTCAGAAAGTTCAGTGTTACTGCTATTTGTACTTTTAATTTTTAGATATCCAACTTTGTTTTTCTTTGCACTGTAATAACCCAATGATTTATCATTATCCAAATCATCCATTGTCTTTATGTATGTCGATGAAGTTTTTGTTTTCGGACGGTTTGAATTTTTGGGTAATAAGAAATTATTTACAAACTTGGAACCGTTTTTCATTTTATTTCTCCGATATAAATGCCAAGATTTGCAGCTACACTGAGCAATGGATGATCATCTGAAACGTAAGCATTAGATATGGAAACGCCTGGAATGTTTGGGTCTGATGTAATTTCGCCACGTTCAAACATTTCTGACATAGGAACAGTTTTACAATCATTAGATTGCTTGGACACCATAACGAAAGTTTCATTATTTTCTATTGCTTCAATCGCTGCCACCGACATTTGTGCCGCGAGTATTTTATCTGGTGCGGTTGTATCGCCTACTCGTTGAAAATGTTCTGGGTATGAGGCACGTGATGAAATGCCGGCACGGGTCAATTCACGATGGATCATATCCGCAGGTTCGCCAGAATGCCCGCGAATTTTTATTCCTTCGGAAACAATAATAATTCCGTAATCGCGACCTTTGTTTTTTTGAATATTTTTAATGTGTGAAATCAGATTTTCAGTTTTGAATTTTATTTCTGGAATTAAAATTGCGTCTGCATTTGTCGAAATCCCAGAATGCAAAGCCAGCATCCCAACATTACGCCCCATTGATTGAACGACAAACCATCTGTGGTGACTGCGTGCGGTCATAAGTAATTGATCGCAAAAAGTTGTCATTTGTTGAACAGCTGTTTGAAAACCTATGGTTACATCTGTGATCGGAATATCCATGTCTATCGTTTTTGGAATACAAACAAGTTGAAGTTTTGAATAAATTTCACGATATTTATAAGCCATTGAAATGCTGCCATTGCCACCAATTAGTACCAAAGCATCAAGTTTTAATAAATCTAATCCATGTTTGATTCTTTTTTGAAAATCTTCGATAGTTCCGTTTCTGACAGCAGAATTAAAATTTTCCGACCCAGGGCATCCATTGCGTAACATACTTCCTGAAAGTCTGTTGTAATCTTCGGGTAATGTATCATTACCCAGTTTTATAGTTTTTGGATTTTTTGTTGCCAAACCATCAGTTCCATCAATAAGGCCAATCATCTCGAAACCACGGGAAATCCCAAGGTTAGTTAAATGACCAATTGTTGCGTTCAGACCACTACAATCGCCACCAGTTGTCATAATCCCTATTCTTTTCACTTTAAAATCCTTTATTATTGCCTGTATTATAACATAAAAAATCATGTTGACAAACTTTTAGATTTGGCCTAGGATTGAAAACAAGAGAATTCGGGGGCGCGGAGAAGAATAATAAACCTTGCGACCAAGGGACGCGCGATATGTTCAAAAAATCAAAGCCTACTGATCTGGGCAAAATAAAGAAAGAAACAGTTACTATTGTTGATGGTGCAGTCGAACGGCAACGTGCCTGGCGTGCAGATAAGCGTAAGCAAGGTCTTGCTGCTGCTGCAGCTGCTGCAAGTGATAATAAGGCTGTAAAGAAAATTGTCACAACAACTAAGAAAACAGAAACGGTAAGTATTGCCGCAGATGCAAAGTCTGCATCTGCCTCTACCAAGGCTACAACTCCAAATTCAAAAACAACATCAAAAAAGACACGCAAAAATATTTTATCTTCGTATTGGTTCCCTATTCTGTGCGCTCTGGCGGTAGTTTTATTGATAGTTTGGGCAATATTAGTCCCAAATAATTCCGAAACAACCAGAGTTGTAATTGCACCAGTTCCAGAACCAATTACAAATACAATTGAATCAACAGGTACGATTGATAAAACGGATACATCAAAGAAATCATCGGTTTCAGTTGTTGAAGAAAAAATGGTGCCAACTTTTGATTTGGTTCGTATTGAAAAAGGTGGACGTCTGATAATTGCGGGACGTTGGTTGCCACAAAGTAATGTTTCAATATTGATTAATGGTAAAATTGTAGTTACCGAGATGACAAACAAAAATGGTGAATTTGTCTATGCTCCAACCAAAGAATATGCGGCTGGAAACTATACAATAAGACTGCTTGGTGTTGAACAAGAACTGAAATCCACCGAAGATGTATTTGTATATATTGCAGGCAAAGATAATCCGAATGGCTCACTTTCATTATTGATGGCCAAAGATGGCAGTAAACTGTTACAATCTCCGACAACCAAAGATGGCGATTTAGTTGTTTCAAAAATTGATTATTTGAAATCGGGTCGCATAGTTGTCGAAGGTCGCGGATTACCACGCTTACGCGTTTCGCTTAATTTAAATAACAAAGAGCTTGGGTTTGCACGTGTTTCAGATCATAAAAATTTTGGTCTTGGGGCAGATGTTGAAGAATTAAAAGCCGGTACAGAATATACCCTGACTGTTAAAATGCACGATGGTTCCGGTAATCTGGTGGCAAACTTTGATTATAAATTTACAATGCCGACACCAACAGGTAATGATGATACATATTACACTGTGCGTCGCGATGATGCGCTTTGGATAATTGCACGCAATTTCTTGGGTCACGGTGTTTTATTTTCGATGATTGTCAAAGAAAATAATATTAAAAACCCAGATTTAATTTATCCAAAACAAATCTTGAAAATACCTATAAAAGAGTAATAAATAAATGAATGACAAGCGCCAGTCAAATTTGAATAAATATTATAATTCTGGCGCTTCTAAAATTACGCCAGAGCAAGAAATAATTGATAAAATATCGCATATAGAAAGTTTATTAGTAAAATATTTTTTTACAGATAAATATGATATATCAAAATCAATATCGAATATGCGACACTTTATCAATATTGGAAATTTTTCAAAGAAATCGATACGTTCAATGAAAAGTAAACTGGAAGTTATCGAAGAACAGGTTTTAACAAAAATTAAGTGATATGTAATGATAAATCGCAAAAATGGTCTCAGTGATTCAGAAAATCATAATATCAAAAGATTCAAAAAATTTTCAAATCAAGAAAATAGACAGAATAATAAAGATTTTAAAAAATTTGTTCGGGATTGTAATAATGGTGTTATTGATTTATCCGAAGAAAATCCAGTTACTTATTGCCACCCTGCACTTGTCGCACAGTTTGTATATTGTGAATTAAAAAGAAACAGATAAACAACTTGGTGCGGGCGAAGGGAAACCGAGCGTATAAACACAAAATGAGCGCCGTTATTAGGCGCGAATTTATGTGTGAGTCGTGAGTTTGCACGACGTATGATAATAATGTTTTAACTTGGTGCGGGCGAAGGGAATCGAACCCTCGTCTAAAGCTTGGGAAGCTCTCATTCTACCATTAGACTACGCCCGCAGATTGGATTTGATGATATATTAAATATTTTTATAAATCAAAATTAAAATTTGACTTTTGTTAAAAATACTGTAAAATCCCCAGTAACCAAGAAAAATAATCCTTCGTCTGTGGACGCGGGACACCGAACGGCGAGTTTCGCTCTCGGTGAGTTTTTATTGAAAAATTATAAAAATATACAGGAGTATAAAATGGCAGTTGTAATCAGATTACAAAGAC
>CAZNTZ010000004.1:30167-37948 GCA_964576135.1 uncultured Muribaculaceae bacterium
TTATGGACAGCCGCACTGCCCGTGATTCAGGCAATATTTTGGAACGTGTTGGTTCTTATGATCCAATGCAACCACGTGGTTCAGAATTGCGTGTTAAATTAGATGCAGACAAGGTTAAATCATGGATTTCCAAAGGTGCACAACCATCAGACCGTGTTTACAAATTTCTTGTTAATGCAGGCTTAAAACAGGCAAAACCAATCCCAGTTCAAACCAAGAAAAGCCAACCATCTGAAAAAACTTTGCAAAAATTGAAAGATCGCGAAACAAAATTGGCCAAAGCACGCGAAGCCGAAGAAGCTGCCAAAGCAGCCGCTGCGGCACCAGTCGAAGCTGTGGTTGAAGAAGCCCCTGCATCAGCAGAATAAAATAAGCTCAGATTTGACTTTACCCCCAATTGGGGGTATTTTTAGCAGAGAACCTGTAAGGGGGGTAAATTACGAGAGAAAAATCGTACAAGGTGAATATTTATGAATAAGAAAGACGCTGATAAAAAACTGAGAATTGTATCCAAGAAAGCTTTGCAAGAAATATTTAGAAATTTGGAATTTACTGATGATAAAGCAAAGAAAATTTTGTTGGCCAGCTATATAGATAACTTGGATATTTTGTTATTATATGCTCGCGAACATAGAATTAGTCAACTTAACTATATTTGTAGTATAAAGGAAGTTTTATTACGTGATAAAAATGTCAGAGAACGCTAATAAAATATTAATTGGAAAAATTGTTGCGCCCCAAGGAATCAGGGGTGAATTACGCGTGCAGACTTATACTTCAAACTCCGAAGATTTGCAAAAATTAAAACTGGAAAATCAAAATATAAAATTTATTCGTGCAGCTGGTCAAAGTGTTGCAATTATAAAGATAGATGGTGTAAATGATCGTACATCTGCTGAACAATACCGTGGCACAGAATTATTTGTTTTACGTGAAAATTTACCGCCCTTACCCAAAGGTGAATTTTATCAAACAGATTTAATTGGTATTAATGTAATTGGTGGTGGAATTGTTGTTGCTGTGCACAATTTTGGTGCAGGTGATATTTTGGAACTGGATAACGGTGAAATGGTTTCGTTTTCTGGTGCAAAAGTGGATTTAGAGCGCAGAGAGATAAAACTTTAAAAAGGTGTAAAGAAAATGGAAAAAAATATGCAAGTATCATTCCAATTTGAAGGAATGCATAGCAAAGATGAATTCAAGGCAATTGAATGCGGATATAATTCGGAAAATTTTCATAAAGTATGTCCGATTGCAAAAAATGCCAATATGCCTGGATTGTGTATTAATGTCGGCTTTTATTCATCAATGCATCGTCTTGTGTCAATAAAATTTGCAGACAATGCAAAAATGACACTTGCACCAGATGCTGTTATTCCACGCAAGATGGCTGATGTTTTGTACTTTGTTTGCAAAAACTGTTTTTATCATGTTAACGAAAAATAAAAATGCATTTTAATATATTAACTCTTTTTCCAGAAATGTTTCCAGGCACACTTGGTGGCGGGGTTGTTGGCCGCGCTTTGGAACGTAAGATTTGGTCTTATAAAACGGTTAATATCCGTGATTTTGCGATAAATAATTACGGCAGTGTCGATGATGAACAGTTTGGTGGCGGTGCCGGTCAGGTTATGATGGCTGAACCGGTTGCACACGCAATTGAATCGATTGAAAATCGCAAAGGCAAGATTATATATTTTTCGCCACGGGGTCAGGTTTGGAATCAAAAAATGGCACGTGAATTTGTGTCCGAAAATGCTGAAACAACGCTAATTTGTGGGCGTTACGAAGGCTTAGATCAGCGTTTAATAGACGAATTTGGTGTTACAGAGATTTCAATCGGAGATTACATACTATCTGGCGGTGAAATAGCAGCACAAGTTTTTATTGACAGTTGCGTGCGCCTGTGTGATAATGTGCTGAATTCTGCGGAATCTGCTGAAACCGAGAGTTTTGAAATCGGCGGGCTTGAATGGCCGTTATATACCCGTCCGTCAGTATGGCGTGGACATAAAGTCCCAGAAGTCCTGCTGTCTGGTCATCACGGCAATATTGAAAAGTGGCGAAACGAAAAATCTATCGAAATTACCACTGAACGAAGACCAGAATTATTGAAAGACGCAGAATAAAAAAGTGCGTTAAAAAACAAGGAAAACAAAAAATGTCAAATATAATTGATAAAATCGAAAAAGAACATATTGAAAAACTTACAGCTGGAAAGAAAATCCCAGAATTCAAAACTGGTGATACTTTGAAAGTTTACGTAAAAATCAAAGATGGCGATAAATTCCGCAGCCAGTTATTCGAAGGTGTTGTAATTTCTCGCGATGGATCTGGTGCAAATGCTGCATTTACAGTTCGCAAAGATTCATATGGTGTTGGTGTGGAACGCAAATTCCCATTATATTCACCATCAATCGAAAAAATTGAACGTGTTCGCGTTGGTAAAGTTCGTCGCTCTAAATTATTCTTCTTGCGCGCTTTGTCCGGTAAAAAGGCCAGAATCGTCGAAGATTTAGGATCAAAAGAATAATGTTCAGAAAATTCCTGCTTGCACTGCTTATGATTGTTGCTATGGGTTTTGCTGGTTTGTCGTTTGGTGACGAAACAAAGGCAACTTATATTGATAAACATTCTGTAGTGCTGCGGGTTATGAACAAGGCTTCTGGTAAGCCAAAAACAATTACAACAACAGTTGGAAAAAAAGTTTCAATTGAAAAACTAGAGATTTTAATTCGCTCGTGCAAAGCTGCAGATCCATACAGCCCAGAAAATTATTTTGCATTTGCTCAGATATCTAAGTCTGGGAAACGCGTATTCAGTGGTTGGATGAATCGTAATGAGCCTGGTATAAATCCTTTGCAAGATGCAGATTATGACGTATGGTTGGTGGGGTGCGATTAAAAGAGGGATCAGAAAAAATGCATGTATTAAAAAATCATTTTAAATTAGTTGTCGGAATTGCCGTAATTTTATTAACTGTTATGGCTTTCTTTATTTTTATGAAACACGGTGATTTAGAAAATGCAGAATTAAGATCATGGATTTCAGCATCTGAATCAAGAAAAATTGCCACAGTAAAAATTCTGAGCGGTGGCGAAGAAGATGTTGATGTTATTGTTCAATGCATTTCAAAAATGGCTGCAATGCCTGACGCTGGACGTATGAAAATTCGTGACGCTGCATCGCTTTGTGCGGTTGGTATCGCGCTTAATAAAAACAAAGAAGAATAAGTGTGAATCTGCATGAAACAAATTCTTTGTCTTGGAATTGAAACTTCTTGTGATGAAACAGCCGCAGCTGTGGTTGATTCTGATCGTAATATTTTATCCCATATAATTTATTCTCAAATCCCAGAACATCAAAAATATGGCGGCGTTGTCCCAGAATTAGCGGCACGCGCGCACATTTTGGCAATTGATGAAGTTATTAAAAAAACTTTGAAAGATGCTGGCAAAACAATCAGTGATATGAATGTTATTGCAGCAACTGCTGGTCCTGGTTTAATTGGTGGGGTATTGGTTGGCTGGCTGGCTGCAGTTGGAATGGCACAGAGCACGGGTAAACCACTTGTGGCTGTTAATCACCTTGAGGGGCACGCATTAGTTCCACGCGTGTCAAATAATGTTGAATTTCCATATTTACTTGTACTGGCATCTGGCGGACATTGCCAAATATTGCTTGCCAAAGGTGTTGGTGATTATGAAATGATTGGTCAAACACTTGATGATAGTGCTGGCGAAGCATTTGATAAAGTATCAAAAATGCTTGGGCTTGGATATCCTGGTGGCCCAGAAATTGATAAACGTGCATCAATGGGTAATCCAGAAGCATTTTCATTACCACGACCACTGTGTGATAAACCGGGATGTGATTTTTCTTTTTCTGGAATTAAAACATCTGCACGAACAATTTTATCGAAACATGAATCGGAATCTAAGAACGAAGATTTTATAAACGATTTTTGTGCCAGTTTTCAAAGTTCTGTTACGGATTGTATTTTAAACAGGGTTGAAAATGCACTGCGAGATGAACGGGTGCAAATTGCCGCGCCAAAGACGATTGTTGTTGCAGGTGGTGTTGCAAAAAATTCTGAAATCAGACGCAGACTTGAAAAACTTGCAGATGACAATGATTTGAAATTTGCTGCACCCCCATTAAACTTGTGCACTGATAATGGTGTTATGATTGCATGGGCTGGAATTGAAAATTATTTGGCTGGGAATATTGTGCGTGAACCTGTTGCACCCCGCCCCCGCTGGCCACTTACAGAATTATGAAAACAAATAAAGATATAATTTTTGATAAAGCCACAGATCAATTAGTGTCCAAAATTAATTTGTTTGGTTTGGATAAACAAGAAAATATAAAATTACAGAAATTGGTTTTATTGTTCAGACACAGTTTTAAATTAAGGTCAATAAAACTTGTTGTATATAATAAAATAACAAATCAAGAATTAAAAAAGTTTCCATCACATTCATATGGTCTTTGTAAAGCATCAACATATGCATTTTATAATGTATCTGGTGGAAATGATAATTGGGATATTATGTACATAAGTTTTGATAATTTTTATAGTCCTCATTATTATTTAATGCACAAAAAATCACAAAATATTTTTGATTTAACATTTGATCAATTTTCTGACACAGAAATTCCTTATAATTCGGGAAAAATTATGGATTACGAAGAAAATGTAACAGATTTGGCAAATCGCTTTTTAAATACTATGAAAATCGATGTTTATAGGGGTAAATAATATTGTAAATAAAGTGAATATTTTATTATAATAGATGTACCGACAATGATATTATTAAAATAGTAAAATCAAAAACAAAAAATATGACAAGAAACAAAGACGAATTTTTTAGAAAATCTACTGGAAAAATTATAGATTTCATAAAGGAAAAAGAGATCGCAGGGTTGCAGAACGAAGAACTCATTTCTGATGTTTTGCTTATGCGCGAATTTTTTACAATTCGTGATGCGCGTTATTATATTTTGGGTGAAAAATTGGCAAAGAATTTTGAAAATATAATTTATTCTGCAGGCATGTGTTGGTCGGCATCTTACGTCCTATCTCAGAAATATGGATTTGATCTCAAAAAGATAAGTTCTTCGGCGTGGCCAAATGGTCCACATATCTTTAATAAACAAGGTTTGTATAATATAGATATAACTTCGGATCAATATCATTTTCGTGGAGTATATTTGATACCGTATGGAATAGGAAGGCCAATAGACGCAGAAGACTTTATTCAGATTAACCAAAGTCCACTTCGTCTTGCAGAATTAGCGGGAATAGAGATTTCTAAATAAAATGTTACCTAAACCAGAACCTTTTGTAAAACCAGATATGATATTCAGTGTTTCTGACGCTGCTGGATTGTTAAAGGGTGTTATTGAAACCGCATTTCCGGTTATTAAAATTCGTGGTGAATTGTCACAAATTACACGTGCTACATCTGGACATGTTTATATGACAATCAAAGATTCTGGTGCAGCGATAAGCGCGATTATATGGCGCGGAACACCGATGAATTTCAAACCCGAAGATGGACTAGAAGTAATTATAACCGGTAAATTTACAACATACCCCGCTCGCAGTAATTATCAAATAATTGTTTCAGAGATAGAAGTTGCTGGTGCTGGTGCGATTCTTAAAATGCTTGAAGCGCGCAAACAAAAACTGGCAGCCGAAGGATTATTTGATATATCACGGAAAAAGCCATTACCACAGTTTCCTCAGACAATAGGAATCGTAACTTCGCCCACTGGTGCCGCTTTTCAAGATATTCAAAACAGATTACGGGAAAGATTTCCAGTGAAAATACTGCTCTATCCTGCCCAAGTCCAAGGCGCAACCGCAGCGACCGAAGTAGCAGCCGGTATAGAATATTTTAACAAGATGAAAAACGTTGATGTAATCATCGTTGCACGTGGTGGTGGATCATTAGAAGATTTATTACCATTTTCCGAAGAAATTGTTGTGCGTGCGGCGGCTGCATCTGAAATACCATTGGTTTCTGGGGTTGGTCACGAACCGGATTGGATGTTAATTGACTTTGCGGCGGACGTTCGTGCGGCAACACCCACCATGGCGGCGGAAATAGTCGTACCAACAAAATTATCATTGATTCAAGATATTGAAAACAGTTGGCATCGTCTGTCGTCAAGTTTTACAAACAGATTATTGAATGCAAAACAACGCCTTGAACAAATAAATATCAAAAGTCCAAAACAAATGATTATGGAGCAAGCGCAAAAACTTGATGATGCTGGGCGCACATTACAATTATTATTCTCAAATCGTGTAAAAAACCTGTCTCAATCAATCATTCATTCGGAACAGATGTTGAACAGTTTATCATATAAAAACGTATTAAAACGCGGGTTTGCAATCGTTCGTAATGAGAAGCAAGTTATTGCAAGTGCGTCAGAATTCAAAACCCCGGCAACAATAGAATTTACAGATGGTATAGTTGAAATATGAAATTATCCATAATAACTATTTGTAAAAATGAATTCCCATTTATTATTGATACTTGCGAAAGTATAGTTAAACAGACATTTCAAGATTTTGAATGGATTGTTATTGATGGCGGATCCACTGATGGTTCATTAGATATATTTAATAAATATAATGATAAAATTAATTTTTTTACGTCAATAAAATCGCCAGGTATCTATAAATCTATGAATACCGGTATTGAAAATGCTAATGGTGAATTTATTATTTTTATGAACGGCGGGGATATGTTTTATAATAATAACGTTTTCAAGATGTTATAAATTTGCTTGATGATTCAGCGGATATATTTTATGGGGATTCATTCAGATTATTTGATGATGAATCAAAATGTTTTATTAAAACTTATCCTGAACAAATAAGCAAAGAATTCTTTCTGACCAATACATTGGCGCACCAATCATGTTTTATCAGAAAAAATTTGTTTGAGAAATATGGAAAATACATAGAAACTTTTAAAATTGTCAGTGATAAAGAAAAGTGGCTGGAATTTTATGAACAAAACGCAATATTTAAATACATTAACAAAACAATAGCCAAATACAGGATGAATGGAATTTCCCAGAATAAAACGCCTGAATTAGCATTAGAAAAAGAAAAAATGTTTCGAATTCACAATATGATTTAAGTTTTATTTTTTAATAATATTATCAAAATAAAATTATATAAATAAAAAACTCTTGATTTTTCAATAAGTTGTGTTAATATTTTAAATTGAAATGCGTTGGGATGAGCGCAATTTTTATTATCAAAATAAAAAACAAAAAACAAAAATGCAAAACTTTCCAAAGACTTTGTCTGGATTTTATCTGCGTGTTGGAATGCGTCCTTTCTTTGGAATGTTTGTCGTATGGTTTTTTGCATTCATTATCATGCGATTAGTTTTTAATGTATTTTCACCTGTATCAGAAAGAATGTTTATAGCTTTGTTTGAACAAAAAATTCCAGTTGGTACAGATTTTATACATTTTGCTTTGCCAACTATAATATTATTAGTATCGGTAATTTTTGCAGGAGATTTACTTGAAATATTTTCAGGTGTTTTGGTATCTCGTTGGCGCCCAAAAATGAGTAATCATATATCAGAAATTTTAAATAATTATGTGCATTCACAATCTATGGATTTTTTTACAAAAGCTTCGACAACATCGTCTGCATAATGCCTGTAGCCGAGCAGATTTTGCCCGCGAAGAAGCATCTGTAGCTTTGTATGGGGAAGAGCTTTGCGCAGTGCGCGAAGTCGCTCCCA
>CAZNTZ010000005.1:0-9896 GCA_964576135.1 uncultured Muribaculaceae bacterium
ATATAAACCATTCTGCGACCACCGAAAAACGAAGGACAACATGCTTCACCAAACAAAGCCTCTGTCCGTTCTTTCAGATCATTTGCATCTAATGTAAATAAACTGTTCGCATCAATTTCTAATTTTGAAATTGCTTTGTCCCCAAGTTCATCGACCTGACCGGCATCCATACCATAAATCAGCACCGCCCGAACGGACGCTAAATTACTATTAAAATCAGATTCTTTCCATTTCATTTTGCAAGTTTGGCATCTATGCGGGTTTCAATTTTATCAGACAAAATTCTGATTGCGCTTTGAACAGCGTTGTTATAAGAAGCTTGGCTTGCCACTAAATCTTGAACAAATGTGTATGATTCGCTGGCCGTGTCGTTTGCATCAATAAGTATTTCACCAGTATCAGAATTTTTCAAAGTATATTGTGCAAACAATCTGACTTCTTGCCATGTAGCATCACCAGTTAATTGTAATGCTTTGTAAATTGTATTAGGGTTTTGCAATTTAATTGTCAGAATATATTTTGGTGTCGCAACAGAATCCGTACCAAACTTTGCTTTTAAACTGTTGCGCAAATCAATACCATTAGTACCTGAAATAGGTTCTATATAAATTTGTTCTGTTTCTGCAGATAAAGATTCGGAATACATCGGTGTAAAACCGCAAGACCAAAGCAAAGAACAGAAAGCAAAAATTAAATATGTTTTTTTCATCGTCAACCTTTAACAACAAAGTTTATCATTTTACCTGGCACAAAAATTGTTTTAATAATTTCACCAGTTATGAATTTCCCAGCCGCTGTGCATGCAGGTTCTGCAACGTCAGATTCTGATGCACCAGCCGGCACAGTTATTTCTGCACGACGTTTACCATTTACAGATACAGCAATAGTTTCAGACGTCTTTGCCAATTTGGTTTCATCATATTTTGGGAATTGTTCAAACACCAGCATATCTTTATGCCCCAATTTTTCCCACATTTCTTCGGTCAAGTGCGGTGCAAAAGGATTTAAACATTGCAATAAAACCTCATAAGCAATTCGTGGCATTTGCGTAAAATTATTTATAAATTCCATCATTGCAGAAATCGCAGTATTAAATTGCATATTTGGAATACGTTCGGAAACATCTTTGATTAATTGGTTCATTAATCTTTCTTGATCGGCATTCATTGGTTCATCAGTCAAATTGTCTGCAAAATTTTCAATGCGTTTCAAAAATCTTTGGACACCTGCAAGTGTTCCTTCTGACCAAATAATGTTTGATTCCCATGGTCCCAAAGACAAAACTGTTAAACGTGAAACATCAGCACCAACGGTTTCTAATAATTCCCCAGCCAAAAATCCATTACCTTTGGATTTTGACATTTTTTTACCATCACTGCCCAGTAACAATCCATTTGTTGTTCTTTTCGCATAAGGTTCTGGCCCAGGCACCAAACCCAAATCATACATAGCCTTATACCAAAATCTTGAATAAATTAAATGGCGGGTGTTATGTTCATTTCCACCATTGTAATGGTGAACAGGCATCCAATCTTGCATTTGTTTTTTAGAACAAAATTCTTCGTTATTTTTTGGATCAAGATAACGCAGATAATACCACGAAGAACCAGCCCATTGTGGCATTGTATCTGTTTCACGTTTTGCAGCACCGCCACACTTTGGACATTTAGTATTGACCCAGTCTGTTGCACGGGCAAGTGGTGATTCTCCGTCTGGTGTTGGTTCATAATCACTCATAAATGGTTGCATCAATGGTAATTCAGTTTCATCCACAGGTTGCCATCCGCATTTTTCACAATAAACCATTGGGATTGGTTCGCCCCAATACATTTGACGTGAAAAACCCCAATCACTCATTTTGAATCGCGTTGCTGCGCGTGCAAAACCATTACTCTTTTGTATCGCTGTTTCAATCGCATCGGTTTTATTCATACCGTCTAAGAATTCGGAATTTATATGTAAACCATCTTCTTCCCATGCATGCTCTGAAACATCGCCGCCATCTAATACCTGAATTATTGGCAAATCAAATTTCTTTGCAAAATCCCAGTCGCGTTGGTCATGCGCAGGCACAGCCATAATCGCACCAAACCCGTAATTTGCTAAAACATAATCGGCTGCAAAAATCGGAATTTGTTTTCCATTAAACGGATTCGTTGCAAAAACACCGTCAAGTTTTACACCTGTCTTGTCACGCGTTGCATCAGTTCTAACAAATTCATCTTTGGCTGCAGAATCGGCAATATATTTTTTTACCGCATCAGAATTTTTAATTTTATTTTCATTCAACCATTTTTGAACCAATTTATGTTCAGGGGCAATAACGCAAAATGTTACACCGAATATGGTATCAATTCGTGTTGTGTAAACAGTCATTACATCGTCGCCTACTTTGAAATCCAAATCTGCGCCTGTGGATTTTCCAATCCAATTTATTTGATCACGTTTTACACGTTCTGGATAATCAACCAGTGCCAAATCTGTCAGCAATCTGTCAGCATATTTTGTAATTGCCAAATTCCATTGCATTTTCATACGTTGTTCAACTGGTCCATGACAACGTTCACATTTACCATCTTCGAGTTCTTCATTGGTAAGTGTTGTTTTGCAATGTGGGCACCAATTCATCGGCAATTCAGATTTATATGCCAAACCTGCTTTCCAAAACTGGATAAACATCCATTGTGTCCATTTTATAAATTCAGGATCAGATGTAGCAATATGTGAATTTGGATCAATTGATAATCCCAAAGTATCCATAGTTTTTGTAAAATTTTTGCGTAATTCATCAACAACAACTGATGGATGTTTTCCAACTTTGGTCGCGTAATTCTCGGCTGATATTCCGAGTGAATCGAATCCAATTGGATACAAAACATCAAATCCATCGGCACGCTTAAAACGTGCAATTACATCCATACCAGATTGACCCAACATATGCCCAGCATGTAATCCCGAACCAGATGGAAATGGAAATTCTATTAAAGTGTAAAATCGCGGATGCAAGCCGTCATTTTTCGGAACCCAACATTTAGCGTCCGCCCAACGCTTTTGCCATTTTGATTCGCGTGATTTTATTTTATTGTCTGACATTTTATAATTCCATTTTGATTACGGCGATTATAGCAACATCGCAGGTGTTTTCAATAATAAAATATGGTATAATTAGGTTATGAATATCTTTGTAATGATTCTTGTTTTTCTTTTTATGGCTGGGTATTACTTGACCCAGGCGCCCAGTCAAAATGTTCCTGGGCATTCTATTGAACAAGCACTTGAAAAATCTGATATCGGTGCCGTGGCCGAATGTACTGCGCATGCGCATGAACTTGCCCTCAGAAATCAAAATATGCCACCAAATGAAAATATGGATTGCATAAAAAAATTTAATATATCAAATCAAACAATATGTGTGTCAGACAAAGGATCTGTGATTGATTGCTCTGTCACTTCTAAAATGAAAAGCCCATCAGTAACATTTGCAGTAACATCTGCTATGCAACTGGGGACTTTGAAAACATCAGAAATGTTGGATTTTTTGGGCAAAAATTATCCGAACACTTCAAACTTTGGTATTTTTATCAGTGGCACTGACGGTAATTATATCTTATCAGCCAATTCCCCAAAACGCGAAATTCCATATGTAATTGTAAAAAGTACAAAATTAGAAACTGGCCAATTGGTTTATATAACTCAGTACGCAACACGTGAAGAAACCAAGGTTTCAACACCAAAAGTTACAAACGCAATTATATGCCCATCTGATAACATCAAAGTAATGCGTTACGGACGTCCGCAATGTATCCCAAAAAATGACAAAATTGTATGCACTGGCGACACTATATGGGACAACGATACATCAACATGCGTGATTGATCCAAGACGCAGACCACTTTGTTCAAACAAACAAACGCCTGTACAAATTGATGATTATTGGTTTTGTGCGGACCCCATAAATGAAAAAACTTGTTCCAAGGGTATGGTTGCAAGATTAAATTATTCAACATTTGATTGGGAGTGTATTCCGGATCCATCAACAACAAAAACAAATCAGAAATGTGAAAACGCTGGCAAACGCGGTGTATATGGCGCAGCGGGGGCGACCGTTCGTATAGAAGTAACCTCTTGTACTGATTGCGAAAAAATGATTACTGACCAAGACACATGTGAAAGCTATTGCGTACCAGATGCAGATAAACTGGATAATTTGACATGTTATCCATCAAATAATTCTTGCAGCGGGAGCAACCGTGCATTTTATTTTGGTTTTCCAGCATCTGATGTATATGCCACACAGGCAGTTTCAGAAATCCCAGCATTGGCAACCCAAGCAATTCCTGTGGACCGACAACATGCACAAAACAGAAAGTTTAATTGTCTTGATTGTGGAACTGGCGAAATAGACACCGATGCCTCGCTTTATCCATATATAGCAGTTTGTAAATAATTTAACGTGTATTGTCGCGTTTTGTATTGATGGCCTGACCCATCATTAAATTAACCAATGGTTTATTCGCAGCAGAAACAATGTTTGTTATTTTATTCTGTAACAGAACTAAGTTCCATAAATTTTCTTTCTAAATCTTCTTCGTCTTCACGAATCTCGCTTGCACTGGTTGTTATACGATAACCACTATCAGAAAACAGTCTTTGGTAATTATCTATACTATTTTTCAAGTCTTGTTTTATACTTTCAAGATTTACTATTTCTTGTTGGATTTTGCGCAGTTCAAGGCTATTAACTGGCCCCAAAGTCGGATTTTTGGTCATATGCAATCCTCTTGGTTATATTGGTTAATCATTTCATAACAAACAGTACCATATTTTTATTCCTATGTGCAATAATAAAATCTTGAAAATTAAAAATGAATGTGTATAATCGCACGGTTCGGACAGATGTCAGAGTGGTTTAATGAGACGGTCTTGAAAACCGTTGTGGGGGCAACTCCACCGGGGGTTCGAATCCCTCTCTGTCCGCCAGTATTTAAGCAAAAATCCCGCATTTACGCGGGATTCTTTATATTTTATAATCAACGATATAAACAGGTGTTGATAAAATATTTGTTTTATTATTGGTTTTATCAAAGACATCTTTGTCATCAAATGTTTGTTGAACAAACAGACTCAGCACATTTGTTTTATTCCACAGATTTATATCGTAATTTGGTTCGTATGTTCCAACAGATTGTGATGTTAATTCAAACATTTTATCCAAACCAATATTATTATTATCAATATAAAATCTGGCCGCCATTAACCTGGAATCGTATTTATCATCACGAAATAATACAATAATATTTTTATTATTATCTATTAAAATTCCAGGCCGAGAGCATGGTAAATGCTTTGTCCCCTTACCCGATATATCAAAATCTGTGTCGCGCAATTTTGTGTCATAAAGAACCCAATTTTCTTTGTCAAAGTGCAATATTTGATATTGTACTATGTCTGCCTTGCGCCAATAAGATATAACATAAGGCAGATTATCAGAATCCGTTGTCATGGACGTTTGATTCATCAACATACTGTTCTGTGGTATTTCTTGGATTATTTCCGCATTTGACTCTGTAACTGGCAACTTTAAAACTTTGCCTTTTGAATTTACAAAATTTTGATATTCACCATCAACAGAACGCATATAACAAATATTATAATTTGTTTTTACATCCGAGGATTCTCGCCAACACCATGAAATATGTAAACAACCGTTTTTATCAACGCATGTTTGCCAATATGGAGAAATTCTATTTTCACCGCTTATTAAATTATCATGAATTCTGGTCCAACATGCAGTCTTGATATCATATTTGTTTAAAACTAATCTGCCGTTTCCTGAATACCCGTATCTGTATAAAAATAATAAGTTACCCGACGGTAATACATAAAACTCTGGATACGTGGCGTATGTTTCCAAATTATTTATCATTGAACTTTTCTTAAATACAAGACTGTATGGTTTAACCGATTTTATATAAGAAAAACTTTTATTATGCATACCCCAAACTATGTGAACAAAACCGTCCCCATCAACAGCCAACGAAACAGAGTTATGTGCATCACCGGTATAGCCAGAAAACATCGTCGTCTTTTTTTTCCAAGGCTTGTTATTTATTTTTCTGGCAACGACTATCCTGCCTTTGGAATCATAATAACTGCAAAATCTGATTATATTTTCTTTGCCGTCTGTGAAACTAGTTATTGCACTTCGTCTGAAAATATTTGAATTGATAGAATTATTAGCAAACCCGCGACCAATGTAAAAATCTGTCTTTGCATCTTGGTATTGGGATACTTTTGAAAAAAATCTTAAGAATTTCATTTGTAAATTTTTTCCACAATTTTATCTATGGTTTCTTGGGTTTTATATTCTGTATTACGTATACTTACAATATCATCATGTCGATCAAATAAAATTTTTGCATTTTTATCTATTTGTTGTTTTCTGAGTTCTGACCCCATACTGGCTTGTCTTTTGTGATATACATAAAGATTATCAATTATCACTGTTTTCCAACCCTGCTTCAAAACACGAATTGAAAAATCAGTTTCTTCACAATAACATGGACAAAACACTTCATCAAAACCTTGGTCGCCATCTGATGTTAAAATAGTTTCGTAACATTCACGTCTGATTGCGAAACAAAAACCTTCGGGGCTAACCACGACTGGGTATTTTTTATCAGATATTTTTTCAATATGTGAATCCATTTCTTCAAAGTTCATACCATTTATAATCGGAACATTCCAAAGTCCAGATGCAGATGCAATAGGCGAAGCAACCCCAATTGATGGGCATGAATTAAAACACTCTAAAATACGTTCTTCCCATCTTTTGGGTATAAGTGTATCACTGTTTAATAAAACTATGACATCCCCTTTGGATAAATTCATACCCTTGTTACAGTTTTTAACAAATTGCAAATTTTCCAAATTATTTATCAGTCTGTACTTCTTGAATCTGGCGGATAATTGTTTTAAAAATTCAGTCGTTTCTGAATCAGATTTATCATTCATTATAATAATTTCGACATTTTCGGACAGATTGCTTTGTTCAATACTTGCAAACAAATCTTTGGTTTCTGGCAAAGCATTATAAACAGGTATAATCAAAGATATTGTTTTTACCGTTTTATGTTTATTAGAAATCAAACGATATAATCGTCTAAAACAATCTTTTAAGTGTAATTTAAAGTATTTCATGCTTGGCCAATTTTACAAAAATTTTTCGTAAATAGTAAATAAAAAAACAGTCCTAAGATTACCAAGGACTGTTTTAAAAATCTGAAATTTTGATTAGTTATCAAAAGTTCTGGTTCTTGGTTTACCACTGAACGAATTGAACTTTGGGCCACGGCTTGGGCGATCACCACCTGAACGATCACCAAAAGATCTGCGTGGCGCACTGTCACGTCCACCGAAACTAGGTTTACCACCAAACGAACGTCCAGCCGGACGGTCATCTCTGCGTGGTGGTCTGTCTTCTTTAGTATTTTGTGCTTTCATAGCAGCATCAACTGCTTTGCGTACCATTGCGCCGACCGGAATTTCAATTCCTAATTCTTGTTCATGTGTTTTTTGCCATTTTGTCAAGAAAGCGTATTGTTCTGATGTTAATTCAACCGATATTGTTTTTGTTGTCGATACTTCTGTGGTTTGTTCTGTGTTTTCCATAATATGCCCCCTTGGCATTGGCGCAAAATTCCTAAGCGCGAAGTACACTATACAATATATAAACAGAATAGCAATGTGTGCAAAATATTTATTTTTTGTAATTAAACATATATTTATCATCTTTTACACTTGACTATATATAATTTATACTATATAGTATAAATACAATATACTAACATATAAATAAAAAAGGAATTGATATGAAATATATTACAAATGACAATTACGAAGAACTTACATCTGCCAACAAATTTGTGGTTATTGATTTTTACGCGGATTGGTGTGGGCCTTGCCAAATGTATGGTCCAATTTTTGAAAATATGGCTTCGACAAACCAAGGTGCGCTAATGGTTAAATGTGATGTCGAAGAATCAAAACGCGTTGCTGCACGTTTTGGAATTCGTTCGATTCCAACAACTGTGGTAATCAAAGACAAAGAATTAATCGCGCGTCAATCAGGAATATTGTGGGAAGATCAACTGAAACAATTTGTAAACGATGCAATAAAACAAAGCGCATAATATGATAGAATTTTATACAAATCTTTTTAAAACTTTGTCACATCCTTTGCGTTTTCAGATAGTCGTTGGATTACTCAGAAAACAAGAATGCAATGTTCAAACAATGTGCGATAAATTAAATGCCGATCAACCGATCGTTTCTCAGCACCTGGCGGTGCTGAGACGCGCAAACATTGTTGAAACAAATCGTAATGGCAATCAAATTTGTTATTATGTAAAGGATCCAAAAATCAAAAGACTTATCAAATTATTAGAGGAGTAAAAATGAAAAGCGATCTTTTTTTATATTACATTATTGCAGCTTCGTTTTTTTTAATAATAACTTTGCTGATTCAAAAAAAAGTTATGCGAAATTATATTGAAACAAAAACTGTCAAGAATAACACCAGAATTGCTATCGGTATGATTTTGGTATTCAGCATATTATTAGGAATTCGCATTTCACAATATTTTTTCTTGATACCTTTGTTAATGGGAACCGGTTTAATTTATTATGGATTTACTGGTTTTTGTATGCTTTCAATTATTATTTCAAAAGTTCCATGGAGTAAAATCCAAGTATCTTGCACAGAATGTGAAATTTAATACAAAACACTAAAAATACGGCGCAAAAAATGCGCCATATTTTTATATAAAATATTCGGCCAAAAATTTGTCCACAAAAACAGCCCCAAATTCATACTTGCGTATATTGGGTTACAAGAAACAGGTACTGATAATTTTATTAAGAATAAATGAATGTCGATTTTATTCTAAGTTATCAGTAATACATATAGTATGTAGTGCCACCTACATTTACTTTAAAATCTGATACCCCTGCGGTTCTCAGATTTCCATAGTACCTGGTTCCATTATTCATCAAAATATTCAATGATGGTGTCGTTTGTCTTGACCCATGTAATCTTACACTTGCCCCAGTTCCAGCGTTTAAATACACAGCACAAGCATCACTAGTAGAGCTTCCAGCTGGTGCCCCTGGGCATTCAAGCATTGAACCTGTAAGGCCATAATAAATCAAAGTTGATGGACAATAAAAATTTGCAGGACAATTTGTTGCGGTCGTTGAATTTGCTGTTGCAACGTATGTTCCACCATTTGTTTGCCATGCACATTGACTGATTGATGTCAGACCTGTGCCACCATCATCATAATTTGTCGGACAAGATGTACAAGCTGAACCATTTAAATATTGAATTGTTGGTTGATCACTGCCGTATGTTCCAGCCGCACAAGGTGTGCATGTTGCACCATAATACGGAACACTTTGCCCCGCAGGACATGTTGTATAACATTCTGTCGGCGCAGTTGCACCCGGGTTTGAATTAGGAAAATTAGCATTCGCAGATGCACACGAAAGCGGTGTCGGACTCCACGATGGACAATAGTAATTTGCAGGACAAATTGTCGGTGAATTTGTTGATCCATATGTAACTGATGCAGACGGACATATATAACCGGCCGGACAATTTGTTGCAGTTGTATCACCAGCATGTGCAATATAAGTTCCAGCTGTTGTAATCCATGTGCATTGATTTATTGATGTTGTCCCAGTTGCACCATCATCATAATTTGTTGGACATGTTGTGCAAGTAGAACTGCCGCCAAGGTTGACATTAAACGATGCAGTTGCACTGTAAGTACCAGCCAAACAAGCAGTACAGGCCGCCCCATAATACGGAACATACTGACCAGCACCGCATGTTA